>JAYUFA010000148.1:0-16655 GCA_043738925.1 Actinomycetota bacterium | reverse complement strand
GGCGATCACGCCGCCGGTGATCGCCACCCAACCGTCGCGAAGCTCGCGACGCGCATCGTCCATCGTGGCAACCAGCTCAGCGTTCGCGATCAACAGGTCGACAGTGTCAGCCACGGTATTCTCCGGTGAATAGCACCACGATGTTCTCTCCTTGCCATGATCCGCGGTTTGCACGCAACGTCTGCATGAGGCCGGCGAGCCCCGCTGTCCCGGTGTGATCGACGTTGATACCTGTGTGTTCACGCGCCAGCTTGTTCGCTTCGATCAACGTCGCCTCGTCGACTACCACCGGCTCGCCGCCGTTGCGAAACATGGCCGCGACGATCGGGAACCAGTCGTACGTGAAGTCGTCGAGGATGCCCGTAGCGATCGAGCGCGGTTCGCTCTCCCACGGCCACATGAATTGGTCGGGATGAGCCGATGCGTCGCGCAACGCCGCGTCGATCCCGCGCTCGGTCGCCAGCGCGCGCACGTGTTCATAGGCGCGAGCCAGCGGCGCGGCGCCTGCGCTCTGCACTGCATAGAGCGCAGGCGGAAGCGCGAGCATGCCCTGCTCGGCCATCGTGGCCATACCGAGGTGCACCGAAGTCGCGAGCGCGCCACCACCCACTTGCACGAACACGCGGTCGATCACCGCAGGCTCGGCACCCGTCGCTGCAACGAACTGCTCGAGGATCTCCCACGCGATCGTTCGGCCACCGTCAAACGTCTCGGGCGAAATGGTTCCCTGACAGCAGAACGCGACGGCCTCGCTCGTGCGCAGAAGTTCCTCGAAGCGGAGGAAGCACGGGTCGCCCTGCTCACCGAGTCGACGCGCACAGACCGTGATCTGCGCGCCCATCTCATGCAACCGCCCTACCACGACCGGGTTGGCATCGGGCGGGATGAACACCCGGAGATCACGTTTGATCGCCTTCGCCACCACTGCTGCCGCGAGCGCCGCATTGCCGCACGATGAGATCGCCAGCGGACGCGTATCGCCTGGATCGCGCGCCAACAGGTGCAGCGCGAGACCGATCAGGTGACGTGCTTTGTGCGAACCTGCGACGTTGACGGTCTCGTCCTTGACCCACAGGTCGCCTGCGAAACCGATCGCGTCCGCCAACGCGTCAGCCCGCGCGAACGGCGTGACGCGAACGGCGCGGCCGTCGACCTCCTCGACACGCGAGCTGACGAGATGCACGAGCTTGCGAAACACCTCGGGGTCGTCGACATGGCGCGCCGACCACAACCACTCGGCATGGCGAACGAAGGTGTTGTCGTCGCTCACGTCACCGGCGTGCCAACACGCCTGTACGCGCGTTGAACTCGTCGATCGCAGCATCCCAACTGGGAACAAATGAACGAATCGAGCGCCAGAACTCTTGAGAACGACGCACCTCGAAGTCGTGCACGGAGATGCCCTGTTGTTCGACCCACGTGTAGTAGCCGAGGTTGAAGATGCGACGTCGGTCGACCGCGCCCAACTCGACCAGCGCCGAGGTGTCGACAGAAGCAAGGTGTTCGCCGAACACACGCGCAGCGTCGACGGCGCCGAACCCGTGAGGGAAGTCCGCAGCGACCACGGCGGCTCGCTCCGAGCCATACATCTCGCTGCCATCGGTGGCCACCGTCATGATCACGTCGTCACGGCCGAGATGCAGATGCTTGGCCACCTTGATCGCCGCCAGAACGTTGCAGATCGACGAGAAGCCGAGATGGGCGAGCGACGCGATCAGCTCATATGCGATGCCGACCGTGTTCGCGAGGTAGGCGCGCCCGGCGTCGGTGTTGAACAACACGTCGAGCGTGTCGGTGGATCGATCGGAGATGGCGACTGCGAAATCGGTGTTCATCACGTTGTGAATCAACGGAATGTGCTTGTCGCCGATCCCTTGGATGTTGTGCTCGCCAAAACCGTTCTCGAGCATGGTCGGACATTCGAGCGCTTCGACCGCGACGATCTGTGCTCCGTGACGATCCTTCAGGTAGTCCCCCGCTGCGAGCGTGCCGGCGGAGCCCGATGCGGACACGAACGCCGCGAGACGCGTGGTGCCCCTCGCTGGCGCGATGACGTGTTCGAAGACGCGCTCGAGCGCCGGACCCGTCACGTGATAGTGCGCGAGGTGATTGCCGAACTCACAGAACTGATTGAGAACGACGTTCTGAGGATCGCAGCGGAGCTCGGCGCACTTGTCGTAGATCTCCTTGACGTTCGACTCGGTACCCGGCGTGCGAATGACGTCGTCGGGATGCTCGATCCACCGGTCGAGCCAATCGAAGCGCTCCTGGCTCATGCCTGCCGGAAGCACAGCAACGCCGCGACAACCCATGATCCGCGAGATCGCCACGCCACCGCGGGCGTAGTTGCCGGTGGATGGCCAGATTGCGCGGTGCCATGTGGGGTCGAACTGGCCGGTGACGATGCGCGGGACGAGACACGCGTACGCCGCGAGCACCTTGTGGGCGGCGATCATCGGGAAGCGGTTGCCGAACGCAAGCACGATGCGGGCCTCGACGCCCGTAAGCGCGGAGGGCAGCTCGACATGCTCGGGAACCGACGTGGGGCCGCTGCCATCGAGTCGGTTGTACCAGTGCACGCGCCAAAGGTTTGCCGGATGGGGTTCGCCCGCGTTGACCGCAGCCAACGACGCTCGGATATCCGACGGAGCGAGTGTCGGGTCCGCAAGCTGGGCGAACGTGGGCAACACGATCGCGGCGCTCCGAAACCGTTCGACCGCACGTGAGTAGACGTCCGGGTCGACCATGTTGGCGACGAGGCCAAGTTCGCCGGCCGCCTCAAGTGTCGTCGATGCGTTCATGCGTCGAGCACCCGCTTGCCACGCGAGATGATCGGCTCTTCGGTCGACCAGGGGAAGTTGATCCATCGATCGGTGTGCTTCCACACGTACTCGCACTTGACGAGCGACTGCGGCTTCTCGTAGATCACTGCACAGCGCACATCCGCGACCTGGGGCACACAGAAGTTGCGCACCAGTTCAAGCGTCTTGCCGGTGTCGGCCACATCATCGGCGATGAGCACCTTCTGATCCTTCAACTCGATCATGTCGATATGCGGCGGCAACATCATCGGCACGTCGAGGCGTTCGCCGACGCCGGTGTAGAACTCGACGTTCATGACGTAGATGTTCTTGACCGAAAGCGCGTATCCGAGCGACCCGGCTGCGAACAGCCCGCCGCGAGCGATTGCCAGCACGATGTCGGGGTCGTAGCCGTCGTCGGCAACCGTTTGCGCGAGCTCGCGCGCGGCACGACCGTAGGTCGCCCAGTCGAGCACCTCGCGCTCACTGGTCACTGGCTTGGCCACGGTCGACTCCTGATGTGTTCGGCAGCCCTTCGGCGACGTGCGGGAACGCTAGCGCGCTGCTGCGTCGCCGCGATCCAGCACTCCGACGTGCTCAGTTCACTTTGCCGTTGCAAAGCGATTACCTCGACGACACATGCGGGCACGCGTGCGACACTTCACCTATCCGCGGGCACATAGGGTGTGGCTCAGATGCAAGCAACCGCCGAGCACCTGCGTCGACTGCCGAAAGTCGAACTGCATTGCCACGTGGAAGGCGCCGCCCGCGCGAGCACCATTGCGGATCTCGCGGCGCAACACGACATCACGCTTCCCACCAACGACCTTGCGTCGTTGTTCACGTTCACGAGCCTTCGTCAGTTTTTGCAGATCTACGAGATCGTGTGCCGCGCCGTCGTCGACGTTGAGGGTTTTCGCCGCATCACCTACGAGGCACTCGAAGACGGCGCCCGTGCCGGTGTGCGCTACCGCGAGATGTTCTTCTCCCCCGGTTTCAATCTCCGCCTTGGCGTTCCCACGGCCACCATTTGGGAAGGCATCAAGGCCGGCATTGCCGACGCGCATACGGACCTCGACATCCGCTGCCGCATGATCCTCGATTTCGACAAGCCCACCGGGCCCGCGCACGCGGTCGAGATGGCTGAGTTCGCGGTGGCGGAACGTGATCGCGATCTCCTCGTCGGCCTCGGCGCCGATTCTGTGGAACGCGATGTCGACCACCTCGCGTTCCTTCCCGCCTATGAACTCGCAGCACGCCACGGCCTGTACCGCACGATGCACGCGGGCGAGGACGGCCCGGTCGACGTGATCCGCACCGCGGTGCGTGAGCTCGGCTGCGAACGCATCGACCATGGTTTCAGCCTGCTCGACGATGAAGCGTTCACTCGCGAGATGGTCGAGCGTCAGATCCCGTTGACCGTTTGCCCGACGTCCAACGTGGTCATCGCCAATCTCGTACCCGATGTCGCCGCACATCCGTTTGCTCGCATGCGCGAACGTGGCGTCCATGTGACACTGAACTCAGACGACCCCGGCATGATGCAATTTGATCTTGGCGACGAGTACCTCGCCGTGCAGAGCGCGTTCGGCTATGACCTCGCCGACATGGAAACGATCAGCCTGGCCGGAATCGACGCGTCGTGGGCACCGGCCGACGAGAAGCGGTCGCTACGCGCTCGGTTCCGGCGTGAATTCGATGAGCTACGCGTCGAGTTCGGCCTTCCTCCCATCGCCACCGCCACTCGTTGATCGATTTTGCACCGCTATGGTGCAAAATCGTTCAACGAAGCCACGCGCGTGACGTGCGTCTGCGCCGCGTTCGCGACTTCGGTGAGCGACCGGCCGCCGAGGATCTTCGTCGTCACGTGTTCGCCCAGTGTCACCGGCTCATAGCGCGCCGGTCGATCCACCGAGCAGCACGTCGGTAGGCACTGCATCAACACGTCGTGATTGCCGTCCTGGAAGAACGCGAACGACCGTCGTGGCGGTGCGCCCGGCGTCGCGGCGGGTATCACGCGATGAATCGTCGAGGTCCACACGTCATTGGTCCAAACGGCCATCGCGTCACCCAGGTTGATCACGAAGCCCTCGGGCAGTGGGACGACGTCGTGCCACGCACCGTTGCGCCCGACCACCTGAAGGCCGGACACCGCATCGGCCATGAGCACGGTGAGGATGCCGTAGTCGGTGTGCGCGCCCAGGCCCATTTGGCCAGGGTCGAGCACGATCTCGTCGGCGAGGCGCTCGTAGCGATTGATGCGCATGGTTTCGATCGAGCGATCGAGGTACTTGCGGAAGAATTCCTCGTCGAGGCCGAGGGCGAGCGCGGCGATGTCGGCGAGCGTGTGCGAAAGCGAGCGCGCGGCCCAGAAGTACGCCCATACCGCGTCGCGAAACCCCGCTGGGCGCGCGGGCCAGAGGTTGGCAGCGAACGAGCGATCGCGCTCAGCCTCGTAATACGGATCCCCCGCGGTCACCAGAGGATTGGCCGCATGATCGTTGCCGACGATGAAGGCCTCGGCCAGATCCGCGGGGCGTGTCTCACCGAGCGTGTACGCGAGACTTTCACTGTGTCGTGCGGAGTAGCCGCGGTTCACGGCACGCGACGGCGGTTCGACACGACGTTTCTCGGCGTCGCTCAGGGCGAAAAACGCGTCGGCCGCCGCGAAGGCACGCGCACGCACCCTGTCGTCGACCCGATGGCCGACAACTTGGAGAAAGCCGGTCTCGCGACACGCCTCGTCGAACGCGGCAGCGATCCTGGCCCGAGCCGGCGCGTCGCCCGACCACCAACCCTCGATGTCGATGACCGGAACCGCGTCGCCCATAGGCGAACGCTAGAACGCGCTCCCTGCGAACCTGCACGACAACTCGTGAAGATCGCGTTTCGCGGTCAAGGACACGTGAGAGGTTCAGCGGATAGGTGAAGCGTCGCAGATGTACCCTTGACATCTCACCTGTTCCAGGCGAGACCGACGACGGTGTTGCTGGGTCGGATGCGCCTGTCGGCGCATCCTCTACACGAGATTTTCGACGAAGGCTTCAAGTTGGCGGAGGTTGCGCACCTCGAATGTGCCGTCGCAGTACGTGGCGTATTCGCCCACAATCGAATCGCCGGTGTCCCAATAGGAGCGCGGCTCGGGGTTGAGCCAGAACACCTTTCGGGCCTTGTGTTGCATCTCTTTGACGATCCAGCTCTGTGACGAGTGGTAGTTGTTGCGGGCGTCGCCCAGGATCATCACCGCGGTCTTGGAACTGATGTCTTTGCCGTAGCGGTCCCAGAAGACCGACAGCGCGTGGCCGTAGTCGGAGTGCCCGTCGACCCAAACGACATCGGCCTCGGTGTTGACGCGATGCACCGCTTCGGCGATGTCCTCGACACCTTCGAAGTAGGTCGTGACCTCATCGAGACCGTCGATGAAAACGAACGCGCGCACCTTGGAGAATTGCGACGACATCGCGTACACGAGGTGCAAGGTAAACCGAGCGAACGCGGCTACCGAGCCGGAGATGTCGGCGATAACCATGATCTCAGGCTTCGAGGGGCGCGGGTACTTGAACTTCGGCTCGGCGGGCACGCCGCCGTAGCTGAGCGAATGCCGAACCGTGTTGCGAAAATCGAGCGGACCCTTACGGCCATGACGACGCTTGCGCGCCAGACGCACCGCAAGCTTGCGGGTAAGCGGATAGATCGCCTTGCGCAACGACATCATCTCGTCGCGCGACGCGTGCATGAAGTCGACATCCTCGGGCAAGGGCTTGCGCAAGGTCTTGGCCATCGCCTCGACACCGCGGTCGGCCACGAGGCGCCGACGGATCTCAGCCTCGATCTCTTTCTTCAGCTGATCGATGCGGCCCTCGAACTCGTCGCGTTCGAGGCGTTCTTCGAGCGGCGTCAACGGAGCGGGTGCATCGTTGCGTGTTGCGTCGAGCAGCCGCTCGAGCATGTTGTCGAGATCGAGGTTTCGCAACGTGCGATACAGGTAGTACGTGCCGCCAACCGGACGCCCCGGCTCCATCCCGGCATATCGACGAACTGATTGTCGGGCGATGGCCCGCATCATCGTGTTGTCGCCACGCAGCAGTGCCTGGAACAACATCTCGGCCAACTGCTCGGGCGTGAGCGATGAGCCGCCACCCGAGCCGGCCTGCTCGCTGCCTTCACCTTGGTTGAAGGTGTCATCGTCGGAGGCGTCGCCCATCTCCTCGTCGTCACCGTTGCCGATGCTGTACTCGGCACCGCGCAGCGAGAAGAACACCTCGAACACGATCTCGAACGCGCGCCAGTGCGACTGGTTCTTCACCAGCGTGGCCGCGAGCGCGTACTTGAATGCCTCGCGATCCTCGATCGGGATGTGCGTGACCGCTTCCATCGCGTCAAGGTTCTCGGTAAGGCTCACCGGCAAGCCGGATTCGCGCAGCTCGATAATGAACCGGTTGAGCAGATCGAGCATCGACGAACGCGGCAGTGCCGCATCGTCGACCTCGACAGCCAGGTCGGCCACGATCATGCCTTCTTTTCGAACGTGCTCGCGTTCGTGGAAAATTCCTTCGTGGCCTTGGTGATGTCGCTCTTGTACTTCAACAAGATGTTCACCGTGTCGGTGGCGGTCTTCGCGTCGACATGCTCGACGTTGAGTATCAGCAGCGTCTTGGCCCAGTCGATGGTTTCGCTGACCGAAGGTGCCTTCTTGAGTTCGAGTGAACGGATCGAGCGCACGATGCGAGCAACCTGATCGGCCAGGTTCTCGGTAATGCCCGGCACCTTGTTCAGCACGATGCGCTTCTCGCGCTCGAGGTCGGGGTAGTCGACGTGCAGATAGAGACAGCGGCGCTTGAGAGCCTCGCTCAGCTCACGTGTGTTGTTCGACGTGAGGAACACCAGCGGGATCTGTGTGGCCGTGACCGTTCCCAGCTCGGGGATCGATACTTGATAGTCGGAGAGAACTTCGAGGAGCAACGCTTCCGTCTCGACTTCGACGCGGTCGACCTCGTCGATGAGCAACACCACCGGATCTGGCGCGCGAATGGCTTCGAGCAACGGGCGGCTCAGCAGGAACTCGTCGGAGAACAGGTCGTCTTCGATCTCGGACCACGCAGCGTCCTGGCCGCGCTCGGCTTGGATGCGCAGCAGTTGCTTCTTGTAGTTCCATTCGTACAGAGCCTTCGACTCGTCGAGCCCCTCGTAGCACTGGAGGCGAATGAGGCGGGCGCCGATCATTTCGGCCACCGACTTGGCGAGCTGGGTCTTGCCCGTGCCCGCCGGCCCCTCGACCAAGATCGGCTTCGCCAGCCGGTCGGCGAGGAATACCACCCCGGCGATGCCTTCGTCGGCCAGGTAGTCGACCTTGCCGAGCGATTCGCGAACGGAGTTGACGTCTTCGAAGCGATATGCCATCCGGCGAGGTTATCCGGCGCCCCGCCGTTCGTAGAACGCGTTTCTCCCTTCTTTGAACGATTTGGATTGAGAGGCGACCCAAATCGTTCACAGAACCGCCACCCACCAGTAACCGACCGGCTCGCTACCGTGTGTGGCCGTTGCCGCGGACGACCCATTTCTCGGTGGTGAGCGCTCGCAGCCCCATCGGTCCGCGGGCGTGCAGTTTCTGCGTGGAGATACCGATCTCGGCGCCGAGCCCCAACTCGCCGCCGTCGATAAAGCGGGTGGACGCGTTGACCAATACCGCGGCAGCATCAACCTCGTTCAAGAACCGATCGGCGGCGACCAAGTCACTCGTGACAATGGCCTCGCTGTGGCCGGTGCCGAAGCGTTGGATGTGGGCAATGGCTTCGTCGAGCGAGTCGACGACCCGCACCGACATCTTCAGATCGAGGAACTCGGTCGCGTAGTCCTCATCGGACGCGGCGCCGGCGCGGGCGATGTACGAACGCGTGCGGTCGTCGCCGACCAACTCGACCGTCGCGAGCCCGATGTCGACACGTGGCAAGAAGTCGGCAGCGATCGACGCGTGCACCAACAGGCTCTCCGCCGCGTTGCACACCGACGGCCGTTGCGTCTTGGCGTTGCGCACGATGTCGATCGCCATGTCGAGGTCGGCGGCCGCGTCGACGTACACGTGGCAGTTGCCGTCACCGTCGATGACATACGGCACGGTCGCGTTCTGGAGAATCGACCGGATGAGCGATGGCCCACCACGCGGAATCAAGCAGTCGATGCTGTCGCGTTGACGCATGAACTCGACAGCCGCCTCGTGGCGCGTGTCCTCGACGAGGATCACACCATCAGCCGGTAGCCCAGCCTTCACCATCGCGTCACGTAACACGCCCGCGATCGCGATGTTCGTGGCGATTGCACCACTGCTACCGCGCAGAAACGCCGCGTTGCCCGACTTCACGCACAACGCAGCCGCATCGCTCGTGACGTTGGGGCGGTTCTCGTAAATGATCGCAACGACGCCGAGCGGCACGCGTACTTTCGAGATACGCAAGCCGTTCGGCCGCGTGAACCCTTCGGTGATCTCGCCGATCGGATCGGCGAGCGCCGCAACGTCACGCAACCCGGCCGCCATCGCGGCGATCTTTCCGTCACTCAACCGCAAGCGATCGAGTTGCGTTGCTGTCGCGTTCGCAGCCTTTGCGGTCGCGAGGTCGCGCTCATTCGCGCGAAGGATCTCGTCCTGACGCGCGACCAACAGATCGGCCGCGGCACAGAGTGCAGCGTTTTTGCTGTCGGTATCGGCGAGCGCGAGCGTCCGCGACGCGGTCTTCGCGCGAGCGCCGAGTTCAGCCATCGAAGGCGCAGCGTCGGAAGCTGACATGCGGTGCAGGGTACTCGGAGCCTCCCGTGGCGCGTGGGGCGCGGATACGCTCGACGCCAACGTGAACGCCTCCGCCCCACGCCGCCGGCTGCTGTCCGACAACGTGTCCGTCGCGTTGGGTACGGGCCTCTCACGCGTCACCGGATTCGCGCGCATCCTTGCACTGGCGTGGGTGCTCATACCCCACTCTGGCGACGGTCGTCTCGCCGACGTCTACAACCTCGCGAATACCGCGCCAAACATCATCTACGACTTGGTGATCGGCGGCGCGCTCACCGCCACGCTCGTACCGCGGTTCACGCGAGCGATCGCCGAGAACGATGACCGCGCGATCAATGCCATTGTCACGGTAAGCCTCAGCGCACTCGCAGTGCTCACTGTGATCGCCACGCTCGCGGCGCCGCTCATCGTGCGCTTCTACACGTCGCTCTCATCGCAGACGATCGCACATCAGTACAACGGCGTCGCGACGAGCTTGGCGTACCTGTTCCTCCCGCAGATCTTCTTCTATGGCGCCACCACCGTGCTGTCGGCGCTACTCAACGCGAAGGGACGGTTCTTCGCGGCAGCGTGGGCGCCCGTGCTCACCAACGTCGTCACGATCATCGGTCTCGTCTACGTGGCGCGCGCGTATGGCGATGTCACGATCGAACACGCGCACGCAAGCGCCGCCTTACGGCTCGCGTTGGGCCTCGGTGCCACGCTCGGTGTCGCGGCGATGGCGGTTGTGCTCGTCCCCGCGATGTCCGCGTCGGGTGCGCGATTGCGCTTCGTCCCCATGTTCTCGCATCCCGCGGTGCGCGAAGTGGTGCGGTTGTCGAGCTGGACGTTCGGTTATGTCGTCGCCAATCAGGTCTCGCTCGCCATCATCACCGTCATCGCATTGCGGCACAGCGGCGACTTCACCTCGTACACCACGATGTACATCCTCTTGCAGCTCCCCCATGGGCTTCTTGCCGTAACGCTCATGACCACCTACACACCGCGGCTCACGCGCGCGTATGTGGCCGAGAACGTCGTGCTGTTCCGCACGCTCATACGCGCTGGTCTGCGCACCATTGTTGGTCTGCTACTCCCGGCCGCGGTGCTCTTCGTGATCGCGCCGCGCAACAGCGCGTCGCTCACCGCGGGATTCTCGACGCTCGCATCGAGCCCCGGCGTGTTGCGCGGCTTCGGCGTGGGGCTCATCGCGTTCTCGGCCTACCTGTTCGTGCTCCGCGGCTTCTACGCGATGGGCGACACGCGTACGCCGTTTGTGATCAACGTGATCCAGAACGTGGTCAACATCGTGCTCGCGGTCGCGCTGGCTGCTCGATGGGATGCGGTCGGGCTCGCGTGGGCGTTCTCCATCTCCTACATCGGCGCCGCGATTTTCGCCTGGGTTCGTCTCGATCGCAGCGTTCGGGGTGGGTTACGCGCCGAGCTGCTCGTGCCGGGTCTGTTCCGCGCGCTCGTGGCCGCAGTGCCGATGGCGATCGCCGTGTGGGCCACCACCGGCGCGATGCGCAACGACACTGCCACGCGCGGCGTGATCGGCCTCGTCGCCGCCACGATTACCGGAGGCGCGTGCTATTTCGCGACGCTGGCGGCGCTCGGCGGCATGATCGTTCGCCATCGCACGCCGACACGACGCCGGCGGTAGCGCGTCAGTTCCGAGTCACGCGCCCGGCAGCATCACCAAGTCGTCGCGATGGATGACCTCGGGCGCGACGCCCTCGGGCAACTCGGGAGTGCGCTTGCCGATCATCGAACGCGTGGCGGTGACATCGTGTCGGGCCAGGCCTTTCGCGAAGACCACCCCGGCGGCATCGCACACCTCGACCGCGTCACCGGCGTCGAACGTACCTGCCACGTCGATCACCCCGGCGCCGAGCAATGACACACCACGATCGAGCAGCGCGGCGCGGGCACCCGCGTCGACCACCACGCGACCACGCGGCGCGACCGCGAACGCAATCCACAACTTGCGCGCGCTCAGGCGATGCGGTTTCGGCACGAAGACCGTGCCAACTCCGGCAACGCCGGCGATCACGTCGACGAGCACATCGGGACGCTCGGCATTTGCGATGACTGTCCGCACACCCGACCACGTAGCGATCTTCGCCGCGGCCAGCTTCGATGCCATGCCGCCGCTACCGCGCGTCGTACCCGCGCCACCCGCTGCGGCTTCGAGCTGTGCGTCGATCTCGACGATCTCCTCGATGAGCGAGGCGTGCTCGTCGACGCGTGGGTCCGCCGTGAACACGCCGGGCGTATCGGTGAGCAGCACGAGGTGCTCGGCATCGACAAGATGTGCGACCAATGCAGCCATGCGATCGTTGTCGCCGAAGCGCACTTCGTCATCGGCGACCGCATCGTTCTCGTTCACCACCGGCACGACGCCGAGTTCGAGCAGGCGTTGCATCGTCGTGCGCGCGTGCACGTACTGATTGCGCACGATGAAATCGAGCGGCGTCAACAGGACCTGACCACCGACGAGCCCGTGGGCGTCGAGCGCGTCGAGATAGCGAGCTATCAAGCGGCCCTGCCCGACCGCGGAAACGGCCTGCAGCGTCGGCGTATCGCGCGGCCGGCGCTCACCGCCGAGACCCAGCAGCGGCAAGCCGGCCGCGATCGCGCCCGACGTGACGATCACGCAGCGGTGCCCAGCAGCGCGCAGCGCGGCTACCTCGGCGCACAACTTCGTGATCGCCGTGGCGTTGATGCGCCCCTCGAAGTCGGTGAGTGACGACGTGCCGATCTTCGCGACGATCGTGGACGCCATCAGTCGTCCTCGTACTCGAAGCTGAAGTCGCCGATGTGCACGATGTCGCCCTCACGCACGCCCGCGCGCATCAGCGCGCGATGCAGACCGAGCTTCTTCAAACGCCCTCGCATGTGATCGAGCGCGTCGATGTTGGTGAGATCCGACAGCGCGGTCGCGCGCAGCGCCGGACGGCCCCGCACGATGAACTGGTGATCGTCGAGACGTTCGACCATCACGCTTTCACCCTCGGGCCGATGCACCACCACGCCTTCGCGTTCAATCGATTCGTCACGCGCCTCGCGCACCAACGACGCCAGCGCGCCCAGCACGGGCCGCAAACCGTCGCCGGTCACCGCGCTGACCTTCATCCCGTCGAAGACGACATCGTCCGGCGCGACATCGAGCCGCGAACCCACAACAACACGCGGCCGTTCGAGCAGCTCGGGCCGATACGCGCCCAGCTCGCTCAGCAACACGTCGAGCTGGTGCTGCGGCGTGGTCCCGTCAACCATCGCGAGGTCGAGAAGGATCAACAGGACGCGCGCCCGCTCGATGTGGCGCAGAAACTGGTGCCCCAGTCCGCGGCCTTCGCTCGCGCCTTCGATCAGGCCGGGTATGTCGGCGAGCACCATCTCGAAGCCGTCGTCGAGCCGCACCACGCCAAGGTTCGGTTCGAGTGTCGTAAACGGATAGTCGGCGATCTTGGGCTTGGCCGCCGATACCGAGGCGATGAACGTGCTCTTGCCCACATTGGGAAAGCCGACGATGGCCACATCGGCCAACAGCTTCAGCTCGAGGCGCAGCCAGCGTTCTTCGCCGTGCTCGCCCTGCTCCGCGAACGCGGGCGCGCGTCGCCGGTTCGACAAGAACCGGGCGTTGCCCTTGCCGCCTTCGCCCCCCCGTGCCGCGAGCCAACGGTCGCCGTGTGCGGTGAGGTCGGCGAGCATCTCGCCCTCGTAGGTGCGCACCATCGTGCCCACCGGTACCGCAATGATGAGGTCGGCTCCGCCGTGGCCGTGCTTCTGCTTGCCCGAGCCGTGGGTGCCACTTTCCGCACGACGATGCGGATGATCGCGAAACGACAACAACGAGGCCACATTGTGGTCGGCCACCATCCAGATCGACCCACCGCTGCCACCGTCGCCGCCATCGGGGCCGCCCTTGGGCACGTACGACTCGCGGCGAAACGAGATACACCCCGCGCCCCCGTCGCCGCCGCGCATGTTGCACCCGCACTCATCAACGAAGCCCGACATCGACATGGAGGCTAACGGTTCGTCGCAAACGAACGGTTCCCGCACCGCCCGGTAGCGTTGCGTCGATGGATGATCTGAGCGATCGGGCGCGCGCGTGGGCGTCGACGATGCGGGGTCATGTTGGCGCGCCGTCGATCCGCGTCGCGCACAACGGGCCGCCACCCATCACGAGCCCGCGGCATCTGAACGACCGGCTCGCGAAGGAGGATACCGAGGCGGCCTCACTTGCTACCGGTGCCACCCGAGCCCACGGCGGAGGCACACGAGCCACCGCCGAACCCCCCGACGCCATTCGCACCTGCTTCGAGCGCGACCGCGATCGCATCCTGCACGCGGCCGCGTTTCGCCGCCTCGCGGGCAAGACGCAGGTGTTCGTGTTCCCCGAGGACCATCAGCGCACTCGGCTCACCCATGCACTCGAGGTGGCCCAGGTGGCCCGCAGCATCGCCGGCGCTCTGCACCTGAACGTGGCCCTCACCGAAGCCATTGCCTTGGGCCACGACTGCGGTCATGGCCCGGGTGGTCACGCCAGTGAGGACGCTCTCTCGCCGTACATTGCGGGCGGGTACGACCACGCCGTGTGGGGCGCCGACGTTGCGCTAGCCGAACTCAACTTGTGTACCGAGACCCTCGACGGCATCCGTAACCACTCATGGTCACGGCCGGTGCCGAGCACGCCTGAGGGTGCGGTGGTCAGCTGGGCCGACCGCATTGCGTATGTGTGTCACGATTTCGAGGACGCCGTAGCGGCGGGCGTCGTCGAGGCAACAGCGCTCCCGGCCCACATCGTGGCGGTGTGCAGCGCCACGCGCCGCGAACAGCTCGCCACGTTCATCCACGGCGTCATCGAAGCGGTCGCCACCGAAGGCGTCGTCGGCATGATGGAACCTGCGGCCGACGCGCTCGCCGCACTACGCGCGTTCAACTACGAGCACATCTACCTGCGTGACGCGTCGCGAGCCCAAGCGAAGCGGGTCGTCGACCTGCTGCAAGCGCTGGTCGAACATTTCGCGGCGAACCCAGGCCTGCTGCCCCCACGACACACGTCGGCTGACCTCGCCGCTGGTTCAGCGGAGAGCTTTCGCGCCGCTGTCACCTACGTGGGTGGCATGACCGACCGCTATGCGTTTCGTCTGGCTCGAACAGAACTCGGCTGGGCGCCTGAACGGGTACCCGCCGGCATCGATGTCGGCGCGGTGCGCTGACCCGAACCAGCTACTCGGGCAGAATATCGACGACGAGCTACTCGGGCAGAATATCGACGAGCTTGCGGCCCTTACGGGCACCGAACTTCACCATGCCGTTGGCAGTGGCGAACAACGTGTCGTCACGACCGATACCGACATTGACGCCGGGGTGGAACTTGGTGCCACGTTGACGGACGATGATCGCACCTGCGGTGACCTTGGTGCCGTCGAACGCCTTCACGCCGAGGCGCTGGGCGTTGGAGTCGCGGCCGTTGCGGGTAGAGCCGCCGCCTTTGGTCTTTGACATCGGTCAGCCCTTCCGGATCGAGGTGATCTCGAGCGTGGCCAGCTTTTGGCGATGGCCCCACCGCTTACGCTGGTTGGCCTTCGGCTTGTAGGTGAAGGCGTTGATCTTGGGACCCTTGGTATCGGCCACGATGCGGGCCACGACGGTGGCACCACCGAGTTGGGCCGGGGTGGCGAGCACGGCGTCGCCGTCGACCACCAGCACCGGGGTGAACTCGACCTCAGAGCCGACTGAGCCGACGCGCTCGACGGTGACCTGCTCACCCTCGGACACCTTGTATTGCTTGCCACCCGTTGCGATCACTGCATACATAGGTGGACGATCATAGCCGACCCGGCCCGACGTTCATCGCCCGAGCATCTCCTTGGACAGCAGAACGCCACGACCTTCGCACTCGGGGCACGGAACCGTGAACGATTCGAGCAGCCCTTCGCCGATCCGCTTGCGGGTCATCTGCACGAGCCCGAGTTCGGAGATGTCGAACACCTGCGTGCGCGTCTTGTCGCGGGCCAAGGCATCGCGGAACTTGCGGATGACCGTCTCGCGGTTGACCTTGATCTCCATGTCGACGAAGTCGATCACGATGATGCCGCCGATGTCGCGCAGGCGTAACTGCCGGGCAATCTCCTCAGCGGCCTCGAGGTTGTTGCGATAGACGGTCTCTTCGAGGTTTGAGCTACCGACGTTCTTGCCGGTGTTGACGTCGATCACGGTGAGCGCCTCGGTGTGCTCGATGATGAGCGAACCACCCGACGCCAACCACACCTTCTTGTCGAGCGCCTTGTGGATCTGCTCGTGCACATGATGGCGTTCGAACAGCGGCAGTGGCTCGACCGAACGATCGAAATACTCGACGCGATCGGCAAGCGTCGGGCTGATCGACGCCACGTAGTCACGCACGTCCTCATAGATCGTGGGGTCGTCGATGATCACGCCGCGGTACTCCGCGTTGAACTCCTCGCGGATCACCCGCAGCGCCATGTCGGGCTCGCGATACAGCAACGCCGGTGCCGTGGCCTTCGCGGCCAACACTTCGATACCGGCCCATTGCTTGGCCAGCCGGGCGACGTCGCGCTCGATCTCGTCGGCCGTGACGTTCTCGGCCGCGGTGCGCACGATGATGCCGTGTCCGGCGGGGCGCACCTTGTCGAGGATCGCGCGCAACCGGCGGCGTTCGTTGTCACCGAGGCGCTTCGAGATGCCATAGGTCGAACTGTTCGGGATGAGCACCACGAAGCGACCGGGCAGCGACACCTCTTGGGTGAGCCGTGCGCCTTTGTGCGCGATGGGGTTCTTGGTGACCTGACAGACGATCTTCTGGCGCGCTTGAAGGATCTGCTCGATGCGCGGCTGCTCGCGCTTTTCGTCGACGTCGTCACTGTCGTACTGGATGTCGCCGCGGTAGAGCACCGCGTTCTTCGGCGTGCCGATGTCGACGAACGCTGCTTCCATGCCGGGCAGCACGTTCTGCACCTTGCCGAGATAGATGTTGCCGTGAATCTGCGTGACATCGTCGGATGGCCGCGACACGTAATGCTCGAGCAACGAGCGCCCTTCGAGCACTGCGATCTGTGTGG
>JAYUFA010000147.1:0-2361 GCA_043738925.1 Actinomycetota bacterium | reverse complement strand
GCGGCGGCGAATTTCTCCTATGCCGATAGGATCAATTCCCGTATGAGTCCGCCGTCGTTCACTCCAGCAGTTGCTGCTGCGCTCGTCGGCCCGACGTGGCTCCGTGATCGTCGCAGCGCCGCGGCTGAGGTGTTTGCCGCAAGCAGCTTGCCTTCGTCGGAGGAAGAGGTGTGGCGATACAGCCGCATCGGCAAACTCGATATCGACGTGTTTGCACCGGCGACCGAGGCCAAAACGTCGGCAGGGTCGAATGGTGTTGCCGAACTCGCCGTGGTGGCGGAACCCGCGGCACGAGTGGTTCTGAGCAACGGCCACATCGTTGCAACGACTCTTGACCCCGCGCTCGCCGCGGTCGGCGTGTACGTCGGCCCGCTCGCCGGTGCGCCCGACGCGCCCACGTTGCTTGGTTCCACGATGGACGTTCCGCTTGATGTCTTCGTGACGATGAACGACGCGTTCGCGCGCGAGCCGCTGGCCATCGTGGTGCCACGTGGCGTCAGCGTCGATCGGCCGATTCTCGTTGAACATCACGTCAGCGGTGACGGCATGACGGTGTTCCCGCGCCTTGTTGTTCGGGCCGACGACAATGCGGCCGTTCGCGTGGTCGAGGTGTTTCGCAGCACCGAGCAGCGCGCGCTCGTGGTGCCTGTCGTCGAGCTGGTGGCTTCCGCAGGCGCACGCGTGGGCTATCTCGGCGTCCAGCAGCTCGGCTCAGCGTCGTGGCAACTCGGGTCGGTCATCGGTCGTGCCGACGCGTCGGCCACCGTGCATGTATCCGCCGCCGGGCTCGGTGGCTACTACGCGCGCGTACGCACCGATTGTCGGCTGGCTGGTCGCGGTGCCACCGGCACGTTGTCGTCGTTGTACTTCGGCACCGGCGACCAAATGCTCGACTTCCGTACGTTTCAGGATCACGCGGCGCCCGACACGTCGAGCAGCTTATTGTTCAAGGGCGCGGTCGATGACGCCTCGGCGTCGGTGTACACGGGCCTGATTCGTGTGCGCAAGAACGCTCGGGGCACGAACGCGCTGCAGACGAACCGCAACATCAAGCTGTCCGAGAATGCCTGGGCCGAGTCGGTGCCGAATCTCGAGATTGAGAACAACGACGTGCATTGCAAGCACGAATCGGCAGTGAGCCCCATCGATGCCGATCAGCGGTTCTACTTGCAGAGCCGCGGCGTGCCGCCACTGGTGGCCGATCGCCTGGTGGTGTCGGGGTTCTTTCGCGAGGTGCTCGATCGACTCGCGGTGCCCGAGGCGCACGCGACCCTCGCGTCAGCCATCGCCGGAAAGCTCCACGCAGGTGACGCGCAATGACGCGCAAGGTGACACTGTGCCCAGACGGCTCGCTGTATCACGGCACCGCCGACCGGTTCGATGTCGACGGACATCGCATCGCACTGATCCGCATCGAAGACACGTACTACGCGATCGGCAACGTGTGCACGCACGCCGATTTTCTGCTGTCCGACGGCGAAGTTGACTGTGCCGAGCGCACGGTCGAGTGCTGGAAACACGGAGCGCTCTTCAGCATCGACACCGGCGAGGCGCTCACGCTGCCGGCCACGCGCGCCACGCCGGTGTACGAGGTGGTCGTCGAGGACGGCGACGTGAAGGTGGTACTTCCATCATGAGTGAGCTGGTCATTGCGGGGCTGCACGCCTCGGCGGGCGGCAAGGAGATTCTGCGCGGGCTCGACTTGACCGTCCGGTCCGGTGAGGTGCACGCGATCATGGGGCCCAACGGCGCCGGTAAGTCGACACTGTCGCACGTGCTCATGGGCAAGCCGGGCTACGACATCACCGCAGGTTCGGTCACCCTCGACGGTGTGGATCTGCTCACCCTTGCCCCGCACGAGCGCGCCCACGCCGGGCTTTTCCTCGCGATGCAGTATCCGACGGAAGTGCCAGGCGTATCGATCGAAGAAATGTTGACCGAGGCGCTGATTGCCACCGGCCACGCGCACCAGGACATGCGCACGCGACTCGTTGGCGAAGCGGCCCGCATTGGTTTCGATGAGCGGTTTCTCGATCGCGCGGTGAACGTCGACTTCTCCGGGGGCGAGAAGAAGCGGAATGAGACATTGCAGATGGCGATGTTGCAGCCCAAGATCGCCATTCTTGATGAGCTCGACTCGGGCCTCGATGTCGATGCGCTGCGGTTGTGCAGCCGCCGCGTCGAAGCGGCCACGCACGAGGACGGCCTTGGCGTCATCGCCATCACGCACTACAAGCGATTACTTGACGAGCTGCGCCCTGACTTCGTGCACGTGCTCGCGAAGGGCAGTATCCAGCTGACCGGTGGCTTCGAGCTGGCGGAAGAACTCGAGCGCACGGGCTACGCGCAATGGATCGAACG
>JAYUFA010000146.1:0-16676 GCA_043738925.1 Actinomycetota bacterium | reverse complement strand
CGCCCAGCGTGTCGACATCGGTCTCGGTCGGCAGCCCGGTGAGAAAGTACAGCTTGACCCGGCGCCAGCCTTGGCTGAACGCAGATTCGACCGCTCCGTATAAATCGTCCTCACTGATGAGCTTGTTGATGACCTGGCGCATGCGCCACGTGCCTGCTTCGGGCGCGAACGTGAGGCCGGTGCGGCGAGCCTTTTGGATCTCGGACGCCAGGCCGACGGTGAAAGCGTCGACCCGCAGGCTCGGCAGGGCCACGGTGACCTGGCCGCGGTTGATCGGATCGGCAACCGTATCGGCCACGATCTTCTCGATGCCCGAGAAATCGGCGGTGGACAAGGAGGTGAGCGCGACCTCGTCGTATCCGGTGCGCCGCAGGCCTTGCTGCACCATGGTGCGCACCTGTTCAGCCGGGCGCTCGCGCACCGGGCGCGTGATCATGCCCGCCTGGCAGAACCGGCAGCCCCGCGTGCAACCACGGAACACCTCGACGTTGAGGCGATCGTGCACCACTTCGGTGAGCGGTACCAGCTGTTGTTTGGGATAGGGCCACGCCGCAAGGTCGGCCACGGTGCGCTTTTCGACGCGCTCGGGCGCTTCACGAACCCGCGGGGTGATCGAGCGCAACCGGCCCGCGTCGAAGCGGGCGTCGTAGAGCGCAGGCACGTAGACACCGGTGACGCCGGCAAGATCGCGCAGAACCGCCTCGCGCGACGACTTGCCCGCCGCCTTCCACGCGCCGACGACCTCGGTGATCTCGCTGACAACCTCTTCCCCGTCTCCGAGTACGAAGAAGTCGACGAAGTCAGCGAGCGGCTCAGGGTTGTAGGTGGCGTGACCGCCGGCACCGATGAGCAGGTGGCCCGCCGCGCGCTCGGAGGCCCGCACCGGGACCTGCGCAAGATCGATGCAGTTGAGCACATTCGTGTAGACGAGTTCGGACGAGAGATTGAACGCCAAGATGTCGAACGCCGGCGCCGGAAGGTGGTTGTCGACGGAGAACAGCGGCAAGCCACGTTGGCGCATCAACGCCTCAAGATCGACCCAGGGTGCGTAGGTGCGCTCGGCGACCGCGTCGGAACGCTCATTCAAGATCTCATAGAGAATCTGGAGGCCTTGGTTGGGCAACCCGATGTCGTAGATGTCGGGATACGCCAACAACCACGCCACCTTGTCGGGGTGGTGGGTCGGGCGCTGCATCCCGTCCTCGCAACCGATGTAGCGAGCAGGCTTCTCGACCCGGGACAGGATGGGCTCCAGCTGTGTCCACAGCGAGTCCATCCCGCGAGCCTATCGGGGCGGCCGCGTGAGTCTCGACACAGGAAACAACCCGAGGTCAGACGAAACGACGCAGATAGACGCTTTCGACGAGCCCGATACCGAGAAACGACGTCAAAATCGACGATCCGCCATAGGAGAAGAACGGCAGCGGGATACCCGTGATCGGCATGATGCCCGACGTCATGCCCACGCTTTCGAAGATCTGGAACATGAACATGGCAAGCACGCCCGCGCAGATCAGCGTGCCGAACAGATCGGGTGCGGTCGCACCGATGCGCCAGATGCGCAGGATCATGATGCCGTACAGGGCGAGCAGCGTGGCCGCCCCGGCGAAGCCGAGTTCCTCGCCGACAACCGTGAAGATGAAGTCGGTCTGCTTCTGCGACACGAGCTTGCTCTTGTTCTGACTGCCCTCGAACAAGCCCTGACCCAACAGACCGCCGTTGCCGATGGCGGTCTGCGCATGCTGCTGCTGCTCGAAGACGCCAACATTGTCCTTCGACGGTTTCTGGTCGACGAACGCCGTCAGTCGGTTCACCTGATAGGGGCTCAACACATGCGTGTTGAGCGTGACAACGGTGCCGAGGACGACGAGGAGACCGAGCAGCAAGAGGTGACGCGGTCGCACACCCGCTACGACGAAGACGGTCGTGGTGATGGCGATGTAGACGAGCACGGTGCCGAGATCGGGCTCGAGCATGATGAGCGCCGCGGGCAGCCCGGCCACCCCGAGTCCGACCATGAGGTTGCGCAACGTAGGCGACGATCGGTCGATGGTGAAGAACGCGGCCAATGCGACAATCACCGTGATCTTGCCGAACTCGGACGGTTGCAGCTGGAACGGGCCGAGGCGGAACCATGCACGCGCGCCGTTCACCTTCGCGCCGATCACCGGCACCGCGCACAGCACCGCCAACGTTGCGAGATACGCAATGCCCACAACGCTGCGCAGGGTGCGGTAGTCGATGAGCATGACGAGGCACATCAACACGACGCCGCCGAAAGCAAAGGTCATCTGGCGATCGACGAAGCTGTGATTCGGGGTGGCCGCGCTGCCGCGTGTTGCACTGAAGACCATCAGCAAGCCGAGCGCTGCGATGGCGAACGTGACCGCAAGCAGGCTGTAGTCGACGCGACGCAACACTGAGCCCGAGCCGGCGCGTGCGCTGCGCGGTGGGCGAAGACCGGCGAGCGTGGTCACGGGCAACGCTCGCCTTCTCGGAGTTGCGCGACGCGCGTGGTCGAGGTGACCGGCGCGGTCGTGGTCGGAGCTGGCGAGCCGGAAGCGCCACTGACCTTGTTTGCGACGACGCCCAACCCCGCTTTCACGTTCGCACTGCCGGTTGCGCCCGAGGCCGTGGCGGCCGCGCCTCGGGCCGCAGCCGCAGCGAGGTCGGCCGCCGTACGCGCCGCACATGCCGCAAGTACCCGCTCGGAGTACGCCTTCGGCACCTTGTTGGTGAAGATTTTCTCGAACACGTTGGCGGCTACCGGAGCAGCATTCTTGCCGCCGAAGCCCGACTGCTCAAGCACGACCACCATCTCGTAGCGCGGCACCGCGTTGGCCGTGTTCGGCTTGGTTGGGTCGGGTGCCGGACCGAACGTAGAGAACACCGCTGTGTCCGCCTTGTTGTCAACCTGTGCGGTGCCGGTCTTGCCGGCTATCGGATATTGGTTGAGGTCGAAGCCCACGTCGTGGAACGCCTCGTACGCCGTGCCGGCATCACCGCTTGCCTCGTCGCGAAACGACGTGACACCGAGGAGTCCTTCGAGGATGGGCTGGCGCGCCGTGTCGTTCAGCTTCAACGTCTCGAGCTCGCGCGGCCCGTACTCACGAACCACCGAACCGTCGATGTTCTTCACCTGCGTCGCGATGTTCGGTGCGAATAGATGGCCGCCATTCGCGAACGTCGCGTACGCGTTCGCGAGCTGCAACGGGCTCACCAGCACGTCGCCCTGGCCGACCGCCACGTTGATGTTGTCGCCGGTGGTCCAGTCGCCGAACGGAAAGGCTGTCGGATTCTGTTGATGACGCTCTTTCTTCAACTGCTTGTCGGGGATCACACCGGGTGCTTCGCCCGGAAGTTGGATTCCGGTCACACGACCGAGCCCGAACAACTCGGCCGCGCTCTGGATCGCACGATCGTTCTTGCTGAGGTCGATCTCGGCGCCGATGCGGTAGTAGTACGTGTCACTGGAGACGGTCAGGCTCTTGCGTAGGTCGACATCTTTGTACGTGTTGATCTTGTTGCGACCGTCCTTCGAGTTGGTGAACTCGCATTTGCCACTCGTGCACTTGTCGAACTTGGCGAGGTTGAAAATGCCGTCATCAACGGTGAGCGTGTCGATCGTCGGCAGCCGGCCGTGGCCCATGAACCCGCCATCGACAGCCGCGTACGCGGTGAACAGCTTGAACGTGGAGCCAGGCGCGTACTGACCCTCGACCGCGCGATTCGTCAGCGGGTTGAAATTCGATGGACTCGTGAGCGCCTGGTATTTCGTCTGCGAGATACCGCCCACAAAATCCTTGGGCGAATAGGTGGGATATGACGCCATCGCGCGCACTGCTCCGGTGAGCGGATCGGTGATCACCGCCGCACCCGCGGGCGCGGTGATGTCGGGGTCGTCGGGGCTCTTCTTCGTCTGCGCGCGCGCAGCCACGAGCGCGTCGGCAAGCTCTTGCTCGGTGAGCTTTTGGAGATCGATATCGATCGTGAGCCACACGTCGTGGCCGGGCACAGGATCCTGGCGCCGCTCGGTGACCTCGCGAATGACGCGCTCGGACGAATCGACCTCGAACAAGCGCGAGCCTGGCGTGCCGCGTAGCTCGTTCTCGAAGATCTTCTCGACGCCGGTCTTGCCGATCTCGTCGTCCTGCCCGTAGGCCTTTGGCGAACCTTGCAGCGTCTGATACTCGGGGCCGCTGATGCGCCCGACATAACCGAGCACGTGCGCTGCCAGGTCACCGTAGGGGTAGTCACGCACGAGCGCCTGGCCGATCGAAACGCCGGGAAACTCATCGGATCGTTCGCCGATGTAGAGCAGAAGATCGCGATCGACATCGACGGCAATGGTGACCTTTTCGAGCGGCCCGGCGTTGTCGATAGTGCGCGTGAGGTCACTCACCTTCGTGAGCCGGCCCGAGCGTGAGATCTCGATCGCCAGCTTGGTAACGGTCGCGCGGCGCTCGGCGGCCTTTTTCACCGGGGGATACGCGCGCTCCCACAGCACCTTGTCGACGGTGACGACGTTGACCACCTTGTTGTCGACGAGGATGTTGCCGTTGACATCGAAGATGCGGCCGCGCGGCGCGGGGTCGCGCACAACGCGCTCGATGTTCGCCGCCGCAGTGTGCACGGCGGCCTGGGTGTTGAGGATCTGCAAGTACCAAAGTCGCGCCGCGAGCGCGACGAACAAAGAGATCGAGATGACCCCGATGATGCGGAGTCGGTAGCGCGGCGCGTCGTCAGTCATGAGGAGGCTCGACCGGCATCAAGCGGCAACCCGCACAGCCCCAGACGGTCGATAGCACCATCGTATGGCACGTCCGACCAGCGGACTCAGCAGCAAGTTGCACACGCCGACAAGGAGTGCGATGCGCACCAGCCGCGTCGACGCGTACCCGGCTTGGCCGAGAATCGCCGCCATGAGCGCAAACCCGGCCACACCGACCGCCGACGCAATGCCCGTACTTGCTGCGGCGACGAAGCCGGTTGGCCGGTGCAGGTTCTCGCTCAGGTTGCCGATCCAATACGCCATTACGCAGCACGTGAGCGCCCACAAGCCGAACGGCGACGGGTGCTGCACGTCGTACATCAAGCCCATGAAGAAGGCGGCGGTGGCGCCACGTTCGGCCCCGGCGACGCGGCCGCAATGCAGCGCTACCAGCAGTGGCAACTCGGGCGCGACGCCGAGGGGATGCACGTCGACGAACAACGTGACCTGCACCAAGAACGCGATCGTCATCGCGAACGCGAGCCGGATGCGCGTGGCCATCAGGACGGCGCCGTGAAGCGGATCACAGCCACAAAGTCGATGCTCGACACATTGGTCACCGGATCAATGTCGAGCACCACCGTGCCCGACGAACGATCGACCGAGCGCACGCGTCCGACAGGCAGATCTTGGGGGAACTTGCTGCGGTTCTGGCCGCTCGTGAGCACCGGGTCGCCCACATTGATCGGCGCGTCGATCGCGATGGTGCTCTTGGCCCGCAGCGGGTTACCGGCACCGGTGCCGTTCGCAAGCGATATCTCCTGGCCGACGCGCACCCCCACTGCGAACTGCGGCGACGTGATCAGTTGCACACGCGAACGTGTCGGGTCGACCTCGACAAGGCGGCCGACCAAACCCGCACTCGTCACCACCGGCATGTCCTTGGCCAGACCGGCGTTCGATCCCTTGTCGATCTCGACGCTGTAGTCGTCGAAGTTGCCGATCGATCCCGCGACGACACGAGCCACGGTGCGCGGATAGTCGCCCGCATAGGGAATGTCGACCTGCGCCTGCAGCCGTTTCAACGTCTCGGCGTCGATTTCGCCTTGCAGCTGCGTGCCTTTGAGCTTGTCAAGCTCATCGCGTAGACGATTGTTCTCGTCCTTGACCTTGCCGTAGTCGAACAGCCCGCGACCAGCGTCGGTAACGGGTGTCAGCACGCGCTCGATACCGGTGCGCACCGGGGCGACCACGCTGCGCACGCCGCGCTGCACGTTGGCCAACGGTCCGAACCCGCGGAAGTCAAGGCTGAGCAGCGTGACCGCGGACAGCACGAGCAACATGAGCCGTGAGCGGGCGCGGCCGCGGGACTGGCCGGGCACGACGTTGCGCTATCGCTCGCCCGTGGTGAACAGCGCGTCCTTCAGCGCGTCGAACTCCTCGAGTGATTGACCCGAGCCGAGCACGACCGCATACAGCGGCTCGGCCGCGATGTTGACCGGCATACCGGTTTCGTGTTCGAGGCGCCGGTCGATGCCCGTGAGCAACGCTCCGCCGCCGGCGAGCATGATGCCGCGCTCCATGATGTCGGCCGCGAGTTCGGGGGGCGTGTTGTCGAGCGTCATCTTGACGGCATCGCAGATCGCGGCGACCGGCTCGGCCATTGCTTCGCGCAGTTCCGCGCTCGAGCACACGATGGTCTTCGGTAGACCGGTGACGAGATCGCGCCCGCGGATCTCGGCCATCAGCTCACGACGCAACGGCCACGCGGAACCGAGCTGGATCTTGACTTCTTCCGCGGTGCGTTCGCCGAGCGCAACGCTGTATTCCTTCTTGATGTACTGGATGATCGCGTCGTCGAGCTCGTCGCCGCCGACGCGCGCCGACTGGCTTGCCACCACACCGCCGAGCGAGATCACCGCGACCTCGGTCGTACCGCCACCGATGTCGACGATCATGTTCCCGGTCGGCTCGCTCACCGGCAGACCCGCGCCGATCGCCGCGGCCATGGGCTCCTCGATGATCGATACCGGCTTACGTGCGCCTGCGAACTCCGCTGCTTCTTGCACCGCGCGCTTTTCGACACCGGTGATGCCTGACGGCACGGCGATCACCATGCGCGGCTTGACCCAACGACTGCGGTGCACCTTTTGGATGAAGAAGCGGAGCATCTTCTCGCACATCTCGAAGTCGGCGATGACGCCGTCCTTCAGCGGGCGGATGGCCTGGATGTGGCTGGGCGTGCGACCGATCATGCGTTTGGCTTCGGTGCCCACCGCGAGCGGGCGACCGTCGTGCAGGTTGATCGCCAGCACCGACGGCTCGTCGAGCACAATGCCCTCGCCGCGCACATAGATCAGCGTGTTCGCGGTGCCCAGATCGATAGCCATGTCACGGCCGACGATCGAGCCGAACGACCTGAGAAAATCGGCCATGGTCGCCCCCTGTCATCGACGCCGGGACCTCCGGCGACCGCCCGCTGGCCACGAGTGTAGATCGAACGACCCGCCTGCGTACAACGCTGCTCTCACGCTGCGCGCTGCGACGACCACCTACCGGTAGGTTTTCTTTCCGACGCGACCACACAGCGTTGTTTCACCGGGGTTCGGCGGGTTCGGCGGGCTCACCGTTGTTCGGCGGGTTCACCGGGTTCACCGCGGTTCGGCGGTCTTGGGATTCAGACGAGGTTCGGGAACCAGATGCCGATTTCGCGAGCGGCCGATTCGGGGGCGTCGGAACCGTGCACCAAGTTCTCCGTCAGCGCGAGCCCGAGGTCGCCGCGGATCGTGCCGGGAGCGGCATCGCGCGGGTTCGTGGCGCCCATCATCGTGCGCACGACCTTGTAGGTGTCCTCAGGTC
Source organism: Actinomycetota bacterium (assembly GCA_043738925.1). Taxonomy (GTDB): domain Bacteria; phylum Actinomycetota; class Acidimicrobiia; order Acidimicrobiales; family WLNW01; genus WLNW01. Next base: position 9,106 of record JAYUFA010000146.1, on the reverse strand, counting down.
CTTCGAGCACGCCCACGAACGCCGGACCGCGGCTCATGAACGCCACGAGATCGCCGTAGAAGCCCTTGCCCACGTGCTCCTCGTAGTGCCGGGCAAGTGTGTCCGGGTCAAGGCGGCGCAACTCCCCCGCGGCGATGCGCAGACCTTTGTGTTCGAAGCGGGCGAGTATCTCCCCGACCAGACCGCGTTCGACCGCGTCGGGCTTACAGATGATGAACGTGCGATCCATGCGGCGGGAGGGTACCGCCGTCGGCTCATTCTGGTGGCGGTGAAGCGACAGGTTTTTGGACTACTGACGCGGGCGTCGGAGCGAGCGTCGAGCGGGGCCGATCACGTAGTTCGATCCGGTGACGAGCACAACGTCATCGTCGTCGGCGATAGCAAGAGCGCGCTGTACCGCGTCCTCGATCGGGCGGATCACCTCGACGGCGATGCCCTTGGCCGCGGCTACGGCAGCGATCTCCGCCGCGGGAATGCGACGCGGCCAGTCGGGCTCGCATACGACCACCATCTCGGCGCGTGATGCGTCGAGGGCGTCGAGCATGTCGGCAATATCGCGGCCTTGCAGCAGGCCGATCACCAGGACGCGCCCGCCGACCCCGAAGTCGTCATCGAGCGTGCGCGCAGCAACGCGCGCGCCGTCGGGATTGTGGGCCGCGTCAAGCACGACCAGCGGATGACGGCGCATGATCTCGAAGCGTCCCGGCACCTGCACTGCGGCGAACGCCTCGCGCACAACGTCGTCGTCGAGTGGGCCCCCGAAGAACGTCTCGGTGGCCGCTAGCGCGAGCGACGCGTTGTCAACCTGATGTGCGCCGTGCAGCGCGATGAACACGTCGTCGTATTGTCCGTAGGGCCCACGCAGATCCGCGGCGCGCCCGCCGATCGCAACGCGACTGTTGGTCGCGTCGAAATGCACTCCGCGCTCGACCAAGCCAGCTGATGGTTCGGCGAGGAAAACGTCGCGCAGCTCCAACGACGTTTCGCCGAGCACGAGCATCGAGTCGGGCTTGATGATGCCCGCCTTTTCCGTCGCGATGGCGCGACGCCATTCGCCGACACCGTCGGTGTGATCGCGACCGATGTTCGTGACCACCGCGACCGCGCCGTCGACGACGTTTGTCGCGTCCCAGCGCCCGAGCAGGCCGACCTCGATCACCGCCACGTCCACGGCAATCTCGGCGAAGTATCCGAAGGCCGCGGCGGTGAGCACCTCGAAGTGCGAGAGCGCGCCGTCGACCAGTGGTTCGAGCTCGGCAACCGCCGCTATCGCTGCCGCGAACGCTTCATCGTCGAGCGGCACACCGTTCACGCGGATGCGTTCGTTGATGCGTTCGAGGTGCGGGCTCGAGTACGTGCCCACCTGCAGCCCGCGAGCCTTGATCAGCTCGGTGATCATCAACGACGTAGAACCTTTGCCGTTGGTGCCGGTGACATGGATGACCGGATTCGCAAGATGCGGATCGCCCATCACGTGCATCATCGAGCGAATGCGGTCGAGCGAGAGGCCTTCCCAGCGACCCGCTTTGGCCTCAAGGTTGATGTGACCCTCGAGATGGCGGAGCGCTGCTTCGTAGTTCACGAGTGGTGCGTCACGCGCACGCGGTCACGATGCGGCGCGACGCGGACGCTGTGCGGGCACCTCGGTGCGCGGCACAAGCGTGGGGTTCACCTTGTCGAGCACGACGTCGCGATCGATCACGACCCGTGCGACATCATCACGACCAGGCAATTCGTACATCGTGTTGAGCAAAACTTCTTCGAGGATGGCCCGCAGGCCACGCGCTCCCGTGCCGCGCAGCAATGCCTGATCGGCAATGGAGTCGAGCGCGTCGGTGGTGAAGTCGAGTTCGGTGTTCTCCAACTCGAAGAACTTCTTGTACTGCTTCACGAGCGCGTTCTTCGGCTCGGTCAGGATGCGAATGAGCGCCTCGCGGTCGAGGTTCGACACCGTGCCCACCACCGGCAGGCGGCCGATGAACTCGGGGATGAGGCCAAACTTCATGAGGTCCTCAGGCAGCACGTCGGCGTAGATCGCGCCGAGGTCCTTTTCGTTCGGACGACGGATGTCGGCACCAAAGCCGACACCACGGCCACCCGAGCGTGACTCGATGATGTTCTCGATGCCGGCGAACGCGCCACCGCAGATGAACAAGATGTTGGTCGTATCGATCTGGATGAACTCTTGGTGGGGATGCTTGCGCCCACCCTGGGGCGGCACCGATGCCGTGGTGCCTTCAAGGATCTTCAGCAACGCTTGCTGGACGCCCTCGCCCGACACATCGCGAGTGATCGACGGGTTCTCGCTCTTGCGCGCGATCTTGTCGATCTCGTCGATGTAGATGATGCCGGTCTCGGCCTTTTTGACGTCGTAGTCGGCGGCCTGGATGAGCTTCAGCAGGATGTTCTCGACGTCTTCGCCGACGTAGCCCGCCTCAGTGAGGGCGGTGGCATCCGCTATCGCGAACGGCACGTTCAGCAAGCGAGCAAGCGTCTGCGCGAGGTGGGTCTTGCCGCAGCCCGTGGGACCGATGAGCAAGATGTTCGATTTGGCGAGTTCGACCTCGTTCTCGCGACCCGAGCCCATCTGCACGCGCTTGTAGTGGTTGTACACCGCGACGGCGAGGATCTTCTTCGCGAGGTCTTGGCCGACGACGTAGTCGTTCAGGAACTCGAAGATCTCGCGTGGCTTGGGGAGATCACCGAACGACACCTCGGTCGTCTCGGAGAACTCCTCCTCGATGATCTCGTTGCACAGGTCGATGCACTCGTCGCAGATGTAGACCCCGGGGCCCGCAATGAGCTTCTTGACCTGCTTCTGCGACTTGCCACAGAACGAGCACTTGAGCAGCTCGCCCCCGTCGCCGAACTTCGCCACGTCGTTACCTCAGTCTCTGATCGTGTTGTTCGGGAGGCGGCTAGTTGACGGCCGTGATCGGGCCGGAATTGTCGACGATGTTCCGCACCGAGATGACCTCGTCGATGATGCCGTATTCCTTCGCCTCGGCCGCGGTCATGACAAAGTCGCGGTCGGTGTCCTTGTGGATTTTTTCGACCGACGTGCCCGTGTGCGCGGAAATGATGCCTTCGAGCTCGGTACGCAGCCGCAGGATCTCTTTGGCGGCCAGCTCGATGTCGGTGGCCTGACCGCCGGCTTGCGCATACGGCTGGTGAATCAAGATGCGGGCGTGGGGCAACGCAAGGCGCTTGCCCTTGGTGCCCGCTGCAAGCAGCACCGCCGCCGCCGATGCTGCTTGGCCGAAGCAGATCGTGGTGATGTCGGGCTTGATGTAACACATCGTGTCGTAGATCGCGAACAACGCGTTGATGTCGCCGCCCGGCGAGTTGATGTAGATGTTGATGTCCTTGTCGGGGTTCTCCGACTCGAGGTGCAACAGCTGCGCGCAGATCAGGTTGGCGATGTTGTCATCGATCGGCGTGCCGAGGAAGATGATGTGTTCCTTCAACAGCCGTGAATACAGGTCGTACGCGCGCTCGCCGCGGTTGGTCTGCTCGACGACCGTCGGGATCAGGTAGTTGCGCACACTTTCTATGCTCACTCGACTTCGTGCCTTCCCGTCAGGACGCGTCGTCGGCATCGCCGGCGTCGGTCTCGGTGTGGTCGCTTGCTGTGCTGCCGCTTGCTGTGCTGTCACTTGCGTCGTCGTCGTCTGCTGCGTCGTCGTCTGCTGTGCTGCCGATTGCCGTGCTGGTCACCGCGTCGGGTTCGGGATCGTCGGCTAAAAGCGCAGCGCGGTCAACGGCCGCCCCGCTCTCGTCAACGACCTCGACCTGTTCGAGCAGCCACTGCAGTGCCTTGTTCTTCTGCAAGGTCGATCGTAGCCCCGAGAGCTGCCCGCTTTCGCGGAACCTCGTGCGAACAACGGTGACGTCCTGCTTGACCTGCGTCGCGAACGCTTCGAGCTCCTCGTCGAGATCGGACTCGCTCACCTCGATCGACTCAGCCTCGGCCACCGCCCGCAAGGCCAGGTCGAGCTTGACCGATTCGGTGGAGCCGACGCGCAGCTCGTCGCTGACCTCGGCCGGTGTGCGGCCCATCATCTGGATGTATTGCTCAAGGGTGATGCCTTGCGCTTGGAGCCGGTTCGAGAGGTCCTCGAGGCGGCCCTGCATCTCGTTCGCGACCATCGCCTGGGGAATGTCGTCGTCGACGAGCTTGGCCAGCTCTTCTTGCGTCTTGACCCGCAGCGCGATCTTGGCCTGGGTCTTCTTCACAGCGTTGAGGCGCGTGGTGATGTCGTCGCGCAATTCGGCCGCGGTGGCGAACTCAGAAGCCAGCTTGGCGAACTCGTCGTCGACTTCGGGGAGCACCTTCTCCTTGACCTCTTTGATGGTCAGTGAGAACTCGAGCTCACCTTCTTCGTCGGGATCGGGGTGAGGGGCCACGAACTCCTTCACGTCGCCAGCCATCGCGCCGCGCAGGTTCTCGTCGATCTCGACGACGACCGCGCCCGAGCCAACCTCGTACAAGTAGTCGTCGGCGTTGAGGCCAGGAATAGGCTCACCGTCGAGCGCACCGGCGATGTCGATGGTGACGTGATCGCCGTCGACCGCGCCACGATCGGTGACAACTAGCTCGGCATGCTGATTGCGCAATCGGTCGAGGTATTGCTGCACATCGTCGTCGGTGGCGTAGGGCGTCGGTATCTCGACGCGCAAGCCGCGGTAACCGCCAATATTGACCCGAGGCCGCACCTCGACCACAGCGTCGAACACCACTGCACCACCATCGCGGCCCGAGGTGATGTCGATCTCCGGCGGGGCGATCACGTCGACGTCGTGCTCGATGACCGCCTTGGTGTAATACGCCGGAAGCGACTCGCGCAACGCTTCCTCACGGCCCGCAGCCGTGCCGACCCGAGCTTCCAGGAGCCGCCGGGGGGCCTTGCCCGGCCGGAAGCCCGGCAGGCGGACCTCCTTCGCGATGCGCTTGAAGGCCAGATCGACCTCACGCTCGAACTCGGCCTCGTCGACCTCGACGTTGACCTTGACCTTGTTGTCCTCGAGGACTTCGACTGAGCTCTTCACAGTTCGATGAGTGTATCGGCGCCGACGCGCGGCACCCTCCCCGACCGCACCCGCATGCCGACGGCCTTGCGGGGCGGGGTTGCCGACGGCGTTGTTGGCCGCCTTGTGAGCGAGGTTCGTGGCGGTCGCAAAGTCCGCGAAGGTGAGCGTGCTCGCGGTCATTCCGGGTATTCCCGTCGTGGCGGGGGGCGTTTCGTAGGGACTGTCCGGCCGTTCTTGTCGGTGATGTGGACGGTGTTGGCGTCGATTCGGGCTCGCCAGCCGTTTTGGTGGAGTTCGCGGTGGTGGCGTGCGCAGAGCAGGCAAAGGTTGTCGAGATCTGTCCGGCCACCGGTCTCCCATTCGAGGCAGTGATGGGCTTCGGTGTGGGTGAGAGGTGCCGTGCATTCGGCGACAACGCAACCTGGGTCGCGGGCGACGAGCGCCCACCACTGCGTGTCCGTGACAAGGCGGTGTTTGCGGCCGACGTCGAGAACACGTCCGTTGCCGGAAAGGACAACGGGGATGATGTCGGCGAAACAGGCCAGGCGGCGAGCTTCGCTGACGGTGACGGGCGCGCCGTCGACGGTGCGGCTGATGCCCGCGGCGTCGAGGCGCCCGAACAGGGAGCCTTCGTCGATGAGCACGATCATCGACGGACGCGCCGAAGACGGCCGGTTCGGACGCACTGGCGCGGGCGGCGATAGATGATCGGCCGTAGACACGGGCCGCGAGCTATCAGCCCGTTCAACGGCCGGTTGGTTTGGTGTGGGGCTGGGATGGCCCATCGCCCGGGCGAAGATCTCCAAGAGCGCGTCCGCGCGGCGTTGCGCTGTGGTCGTGGAACGGTCACCGTTGCGCCACCGTTGTTCGGCGACGTGTTCGATAGCGTTTTCGATCATCGTCTGCTCGACGAGCGGGACTACCGCGTTGGTGAAGCCCATACCGTCATCGGAACGCCCGAACGTGACCCGACGTTTCGCCCACCTGGCCGCGTCCGCCGACGCGCCGTTATCGCCCTCGACCGTGTCGTCCCACGCTGCGAGCCCACGCGCGAACTCCTCGGGGGTCGACCGATTCGCGAGAGCCAACAACGTGCCTTCGACGTCGGCGACCTGGCCAGGGTTTCGTACCTTCGCCAACGCTGCCGCGTGATCCGCCGTGATCGCACCCGACTCGACCGCCGGGCCGAACAATGGCGCCAAACCCACCCCGATCGCCGTGTCACGGCGACGCCGGATTTCGTGGACCGATCCCCGGTCGCCGCGCAGCGTGTTCGCCTGTTCGGTTGCCCCGCCGACCTTGGCGATGGCGGCCAGTACCCGCGCCGACGCCCCATCAACAAAGGACCGCACCGATCGCAGATCGACCGACAACTCGTTCAACACATCGACCGGCAAGACCGACACGTCACCCGCCAACGCCCGGCGCAGACCCGCGAACGTGGCAACCATGGGGTCATCAACCACCGTCGCTGCGTCGAACGAAGAACCGGAATGCATGCCTGTACTCTAGCGAACAGACGTTCGTCGTGCAACACGATTGCATAAGAAACGAGGTAAGGGTGTGCAACGCTCAGAAGTCGGCTTTTCACGGACTTCCGCATGTTCCACCTGCACGACTCTGCGAAACTCGCACGGTTCGATGCGCCTCAGTCCCACTGAGGGGACCGCGATGACCGGTACGATACGTGGGTCCGCGGGTGTAGCTCAATGGCTAGAGTCCCTGCCTTCCAAGCAGGCTATGCGGGTTCGATTCCCGTCACCCGCTCTCACATAAGACCTGGTCAGAGGGCTGCAGAGCCGATCGGGGCCCGCTCAAACCGGGCGGCGTGCCCTTATCGTGCCCTTATGAGCGGCTTGACAAACGGCTTGACATGAACGGACGACGTAGCGCCGGCACGCACGCGACGCGGCCGTCCAGACGTGCCGGGCGCGCCGATCTTCGCGGACATTTCGCCGACGAGCACGAACCGCCCACGCCGATGCCGTCGCGAAACCACTACTTCGGACAGATCGCGTCGACCGCCGACCGGAGCGCGGGGTCGTCGACTCCGGCCTGCGCGGCGATACCGCGCACAAACGGGTCGAGATCCTTGTTGAGCGTGTAGCCCGACGCCTTGTCGCGCACGAGTCGGGTTCGATAGCGCGTGCACGCTTCGACCACGCGCGCTGTGAGATCGTCGCGGGGGATATGCAACTTCGTGGCGATCGCGTTTGCGAAGCTCGCCGGGTCGGTCTTCGCCGTTGCACAGGCTGACGTCACCGCATCGGAGATCGCGTCTTGCGTCGGCGCGGGTTGACCGGCGTTGATCCGATCGAGGGGCCCGAGTAGGTCATTGACGTAGTCGTTGATGGACTGACTGTCGCCCCGCTTCGCCTGCCAATTCGTGCACAACGTGTCGACCGCGCGCCGCTGATCGACGTGGGACATCGTGGCGAGCTCCTTCACGTAGAGGACCATCGGCGAGACGACCGCGCTGACGGTGTCGGTCGTCGCCGTGATCACCGATTGCCCGACGCGAGCCGTGCCGTCGTCGCCACAACTCATGACGAAGACGACCACGCCGAGCAGCGCGCTTACCCGGCGGTCGAGTCGAGCGACCTTCATGCGTCATCCGGGCCAATGGCGGGGACGCGCCGCTTCACGAAATGATCGACCATGGCGGGACCTTACTCCCGGTCGCGATCGACACGCGGCACCTCCTGCGTGGGCACGAATGACGTCGACGCGGCCGCGATTATCGACCGAAACTGCGGCGGCGAACCGACGACGACGTCCTCGTCGGTTCTCAGGACGCCGTGACCTCGCCCGACTCGAGCAGGGTCTTGAGATCACTGAGGATCCACGCCCAACCGCCGCCGCCTTCATTGATCGGCGAGTCGTTGAAGATGGTGGCGCCGTGCGCTGGGGCACCGGTGACGTCGTGCACGAGCGTGAGCCGGCACAGCTCGCCGTCGGCCACAAGCTCATAGGTGACGGTCGTGAAGGGCTCGGCGGTCTGCGACGGATCGAAATGCATCTTGTAGGTCTGAACCAGGCGCCTCGGCGGATCGGCCTCGAGCACTTCACCCTCGATCATCAACTCGGGCGCACCGAAGCTGCGCATCTCGTCCGTCGCAAGCACACGCATACGGCTACCCGGCGTCAGCGCGTCGTACTGCGTCGCCACCCGATAGCCATAGCGACCATTCCAAGCCGGATCGACGATCGCTTCCCATACCTGCTCGATGCCGGCGCGGATGTAGATGCGAAAGATCCGTTGCTCACGCTCGGTGGATGGGGTGTTCGTCATGCGGTGATCTCCAATCGGTGTTTGAGGTCGACGAGCGCGCTGACTTGACGCTCGGTGTACTTGTCGATCCAACGGTCGTGGATCAGACGGATCGGGACCGGGTTGCCGTAGTGGTGCTTTTCTCGTCCCACCCGGCGACTGACCACGAGGTTCGCCGCTTCGAGCACCCGCAAGTGCTTCATCACGCCAAAGCGGGTCATCGCGATGACCTGCACGATCTCGTGTTCAAGCTCGCCGAGCGTGCGCCCGTCGCGTTCGCGGAGCAGATCGAGCAGACGCCGACGCGTGGGGTCGGCCAGGGCCTTGAACACCCGATCGTCGTGCTCGTCGTCAACCACCGTGACAATTTACGTGACCATTTGGTCACCTGTCAAGCCCAGGGAACCCGCAATCAGTGGCGTGCCCACCCATGGCCCCCACGCTGCACGCCGCGCGCGTCACCTTCTCCCACGGAGCGCGCACAGTGCTCGACATCGGAGTTCGGCATGTTGGCGCGGCCGTACGCGGCCATCTGGATTTCTCTAACGTACGGAACATGATCAACGCCAATTCCGTGCGCACCCGGGCGGTCCTCGTCGCAGTCGCCGTACTCGCCACGACCGCCGCGGGGTGCTCGTCGACAAAACCGTCGTCGAGCGCGTCCTCGAGCACCAGCGCGGCCGCTGCAGTCACGACCGCTGCTCCGGCTGCGAGCACCACGGTTCCCCCGACCACGACGGCGCCGTTCACGAGTCCGGTTGCTCGAGCGACCGTCAGCGGACCGGTCTCGGGTGGCAAAGGGAG
>JAYUFA010000145.1:0-2370 GCA_043738925.1 Actinomycetota bacterium | reverse complement strand
TCTTGTTGTCGTAGCCACCGATCTCGCCCTGAAACTCGACCTCGATGGTGGCGGGGAGCTTCTCGCTCAGCGAGCCAAACAGCGCGCCAAGATGCTCGGCCAGCGGGACAAACGGACGAATGGTCTCCGCAGCCTCGCTGGCGTCGATGTTCACGGCGAAGGGCACGAACTCACCGGCGAGAGCGAGGAGCACCTGCTCGGCGATCGTGGCGCCGGCCTTGTCCTGCGCCTCGAAGGTGGATGCGCCAAGGTGCGGCGTGACCACCACGCTGTCGAGTTCGAACAACGGCGACTCGGTGGTGGGCTCTTTGACGAACACGTCGATCGCCGCACCCGCTATGCGCCCGGAACGCACTGCGGCAGCCAGCGCCGTCTCGTCGACGATGCCGCCGCGCGCCACGTTGATCACCCGCAAACCGGGTTTGGCCATGGCCAACCGCTCGGCGTTGATGAGCCCCACGGTCTGCGGGGTCTTCGCAACGTGGATGGTGATGAAGTCGCTCTCCTTCATCAAGGTGTCCATGTCGACCAACTCGACCGACATCTGCCGCGCCCGCTCGGCCGACACATACGGGTCGTACGCGATCAGGCGCATGCCGAACGCCAGTGAGCGCTGCGCGACCAGCTTGCCGATGCGCCCGAGGCCAACAATGCCAAGCGTCTTCTCGGTGAGCTCGACACCTTCCCACTTGGAACGCTCCCAGCGGCCGGCCTTGAGAGCGGCGTGCGCCTGCGGCACGTTGCGCGCCTGCGCCAGGATCAACGCCATCGTGTGCTCAGCAGCGGAGATCACGTTCGACTGTGGCGCGTTGACCACCATCACGCCGTGACGCGTGGCTGCTTCGACATCGACGTTGTCGAGGCCGATGCCCGCGCGCCCCACGACCACCATGCCAACGCCCGCGGCGAGCACGTCGGCGGTGACCTGCGTGGCCGAGCGGATGATGAGCGCATGTGCACCCCGCACCGCGCCGAGCAGCTCGTCGGCCGTCAGGCCTTCGCGCACGTCGACCTCGTGGCCGGCCTCTCGGAGGCGGTCAAGGCCGGGCTCGGCGATCTTCTCGGTTACCAGGATGCGGGCCATGACGCCATTCTGTCGGGCCGTCTCACCGAAACGACGCATCGTGCCGCCCGCCACCCGTGCAACGGCGCCTCAGGAGCGGACATCCACTGGCGTGATGGGGTCGGCCGGGGTAAAGCCGAGCAGTTGGGCATAGAAGCTCAGCTCGGCTTCGAGCGCGGTGATGATGTTGTCCGCTTTGCGGAAGCCGTGGCCCTCGCCCGCGAACTCGACGTAGGCGTGCGGCACACCCTTCGCTGCGAGCGCGTCGACAAGCATGTGCGCCTGGTTCGGCGGCACGACCCGATCGTCGAGGCCTTGCAGCACGATGAGCGGCGTGCGCAGCCGGTCGGTGTGATGGATTGGCGAGCGCTCGATGTAGATGTCGCGTTGCTCGGGATATCGCCCGATGAGACCGTCGAGATAGCGCGATTCGAACTTATGGGTATCGGTGGCCAGCGCTTCGAGATCGGCGATGCCGTAGTGGCTTGCGCCGGCCGCGAATACGTCGTGGAATGTGAGCGCGCACAGCACCGTGAAACCGCCGGCGCTGCCGCCACGAATGAGCAACTTGGCGACATCGACATCGCCACGCGCCGCCAGGTAGCGAGCCGCGGCCACGCAGTCCTCGACGTCACTCAAGCCCCAGCGGTCGGTCAACTGTTGGCGATACGCGCGGCCGTATCCGGTCGAGCCGCGATAGTCGACGTCGACCACCGCGAAACCGCGGCTCGTCCAGTAGCGCGTCGGCAAGCGAAGCGATGTTTGCGCCGCGCCGGTAGGACCGCCGTGGGCCATGACGATGAGCGGCGGCTGCTCGCCTTCGGGGCCGACAAAGTCGGGATGCGCCGGTCGGTAGAACCAGGCGTGCGCGATTTCGGAACCGTCACCGGTGGAAAACGTGATGTGCTCGGGCGACGCGAAGAACGCCGCGTCGAGACCGAGATCGCGGGCCGGCCGAAGTGCGCTCGACTTGCCGTCGGGTGCAACCTCGACGATCTGCGTCTCCTGGCTCCAGGTTGCACCGGCGGCAACGATCTCGGTGCCGCGCGTACGCAAACACGAGACTTCGCTCAAAACCGCGTCAACGTCACCCAACGTGACGAGCGAACCGTCGGCGCGAAACGCATACGTCGATCCACCGAACACCCACGGCGCGTGGCCCCAATCGCGGTCGCCGCTGGTGAGGACCGCGCCGTCGTCGACGCGCACGATGTGCCACCAACCGTTGGCGTCGGTGATCACGTGTAGCACGCCATCGGGCGACCACTCGGGTTGCAACAACGCGGCGTCGCGCACCATGCATCGCA
>JAYUFA010000144.1:0-6265 GCA_043738925.1 Actinomycetota bacterium | reverse complement strand
TCTTCGGCCACGTGGCGCTGTCGCAGACGAAGAAGAACCCCGCGAGTGGCGGCCGCGGGATGGCCATCGCGGGGTTGGTGCTCGGCTACATCGGCGTTGCAACGCTGACCCTCGTGGTCGTCATCGCCGCGATGACAACAATCGCGACGTCATAGGACGGCCCGCGCCTGCCATCGTCGATGGCCAAAATCAGACCGAACATCGCGAGCCGACCGGTAGCCTCGGAGCCCATGAGAATCGGAGTCTTCGGCGCGACCGGCCAGGTCGGCGGCGTCATGCGCACGTTGCTCGCCGAGCGACGCTTCCCGGTCGACCAGATGCGTTACTTCGCGTCGACCCGCTCGGCTGGTACCACGCTCGACTGGATGGGCGCCGACGTCGTTGTCGAAGATGCTGCCTCCGCAGATTTCGCTGGGCTCGACATCGCCCTGTTCAGCGCGGGCAAGACCACGAGCCTCGAACTGGCGCCGCGCGTCGCCGCCGCCGGCGCCATCGTCATCGACAACAGTTCGGCCTGGCGCATGGATCCGTCGGTGCCATTGGTGGTGCCCGAGGTCAACGCTCACACGCTGGCGTCGATCCCCTTGGGCATTGTCGCCAATCCGAACTGCACCACCATGGCAGCCATGCCGGTGCTCAAGCCCCTCGATGTCGAGGCTGGGCTGCTCACGCTCGTCGTCAGCACCTACCAGGCTGTTTCCGGCGGCGGTCTCGCCGGTGTGGCCGAGCTCGACGAGCAGGTGCAGAAGACAGCGTCAGGCGCGGCGGCGCTCACGTTCGACGGCCGCTCGGTCGTGTTTCCGCCGACCAAGAAGTTTCCGAAGACCATTGCCTTCAACGTGATCCCGTTTGCAGGATCGCTCGTCGACGACGGCGCGGAAGAAACCGACGAGGAGCAAAAGCTCCGTAATGAGACGCGCAAGATCCTTGAACTGCCCGATCTCGCGGTTTCGGGCACCTGCGTACGCGTGCCGGTGTTCACCGGTCACTCGCTGTCGATCAACGCGTCGTTTGCTCGACCGATCAGCCCTGGGCGGGCCCGGGAGATCCTGGCGTCAGCGCCGGGCGTGATCCTCGACGCCATTCCTACCCCGCTCGACGCTGCGGGTATCGACCCGTCGATCGTTGGTCGCATCCGACGCGACAGCACGGTCACCAACGGTCTCGCGTTGTTCGTCTCCGGCGACAACCTCCGCAAGGGCGCGGCGTTGAACGCGATTCAAATCGCTGAGGCCCTGATCGCGCGCGGCATCCGCTGACGTTGTCACTGCGCGGTGCGCCGTGCCCGGGTGCTTACGGCGCAGGATTTTCGCGGTAGCGCGCGAGGGCGTCGTCGAGGGACAGATCGAGCTGGTTGGCCAACGACGCCAGCCACGCCAAGACATCGCCAAGCTCGTGTAGCTGTTGCTCACGCGTGCCTTTGCGCACCGCCTGCGCGAGTTCACCCAACTCCTCGCACAACCACGCAACCGTGGCCGCAATACCCCGCTCGCGATCCGCGACCCCATAGAGGTCATCCATGAGTTGTTGCACCTGACTGAGCTCCACGGAGGTGAAGCTACGCGCTCCTGGCGTCGGCAGAGCGCTGTGGTGCCATCGCCCAGCCCAACACCCGCAGCAGCGCGGTTGCCGCGGGCCGCACCACGAGCGCATCGGCCCCCGGCGCGAACGGTAGCCACAACATGCGCCGTGCCCACGCCGGTAACAAACCGACGGCTGCGCCCGAGATGACGCCGTACGCGGGCCGTGCCGCGAGCGGAAATGGCGGGAACAACAAGAACCGGACCGCGTCACGCGCCTGTGCACCAACCGCAAGGTCGGGCCGGTAGCTCTCGAGCGTCGCGCCGAGTTCGTCGACCGAGCGTGGCGGGATCCTCACGCCGATGCGCGTTGCGACCACAGCCATCTCACGCACGTAGGCGTCGGCTTCGGATCGATCAAGCGGGGATGTGGCATAGCGCTGGTACGCCGCGAGGAAGCTGTCGACCTCGGTGGCGTGCACCCAGCCGAGCAGGCGAGGGTCGCGGGCGTCGTACGCGCGACCGTCGGGCGCAATGCCTTTGACCTTGACGTGCACCTTGCGCACCCGAGCGATGGCGGCCTTCGCTTCGGCGGTCGTGCCATAGGTGGTGATGCCGAGGAATCCGGCGGTGCGTTGTAGGCGCCCGAGCGGATCGCTGCGATAGTCGGAATGTTCGGCGACGCCGGCCATCGTCAGCGGATGGGTGGTCTGCAAGAGTAGGGCCCGCAGCCCACCCACGAACATCGCTGCGTCGGCATGCACACGCCACGCAGCACTCGCTGGACCGAATAGGCCAGGATCATCGCGAGTGATGTCGCGCACCGGTGCGTCGGTGCGGCCGGTCAGCAGCACGCGCATACGGCGTTGCAACTCGCGGCGGACGAAGTCGACGGGGTCGGCCGGTGAGGCCATGCCGTGAGGGTACGCCGGGATCGCCCCCGCGGTGGCGCGGGGCGATGGTCGGGTAGGCGGGATTCGAACCCACGACCTCCTCGTCCCGAACGAGGCGCGCTACCAAGCTGCGCCACTACCCGTGGCTCGCAGATGTTATCGCGGGCGCCTCGCGACGCGACCATCTGACAGGCGTGCGGCTCGTCAGACGAGCGGTGCGGGAGCGTCTTCCGGCAGGCCCTCCGTGTAGGAGCCGGTGCCGATCACCGCAGCGACCGCACGTCGTAGCCGGAAGGCATCGAGGGGCTTTACGAGCCAACCGTCGGCCTCGGCGCGGCGAGCGAGGAAGATGTCGGCGTCGCGATCGAGCAGGATCAGAATCTTGCGTACACCGAGGCGGCCGGCTCGTTCTTCGAGCCGCAGGTTCAGACAGGCCGCAATGCCGCCCATGTTGCCGATCTGTAGGTCGAGGAGTACTACTGCGGGGTCGACCTCGGCTACTGCGGCCTCGACATCGACACCGTTGCGCACCCGGAAGACCGTGTGGGTGCCCCCGAGCGCAGCGTCGACAGCATCGAGGATCGAGTCGGCATCGGTGGCGACGAGCACGTTTGGCACGGCCACGTAGCGTAGTCGACTGCCTCTGGCGCGCCATCACTCTGATGGCGTGTGAGAACGCTCCGGAATCAGCAACAGCTTTGCGATCGTCGCCAGGCCGTCGAGGTCGTGGATGTCGTGGGCCAGCATCGGCACACGGGTGACGACGGCCCCGGGCAGCGTCGCCGCGAACCGGACGATTTCTTGGTCCTCGCGCGCGGCAAGGGCTCGAAAGTCGGCAAGGGCCTGGGCCGGGCCCGATCGGCTCGTCGGCGCGACGGCATCACCAAACGATGGCGTCACCCGATTGACCACGATTGCCCGTACTGCCATGTTGGCTTTGGCGAGTGCGTCGGCGAACACGCTTGCCTCGGCGAGGGTGTCAGGTCGGGGTGAGACCACCAGCACAAACGCACTGTCAGGAGACTGCAGGGTCCGATACACGTCGTCGGCGCGGGTGCGAAATCCCTCCTCGATGCCGTCGAGCGACCGGAAGAAGGCGATCGTGTCGTCGATGATCGCGGCGCCGACCACTCGCGTCAGCTGGCGGGCAACCGTGTGTGCGCCGGCAGCCGCCGTGCGCGCCAGACCGCGACCCGGCGTCACGAGCAGCTTGTACAGCCAGTTGTCGAGCAGGCGCGCGAACAAGCGCGGCGCGTCGAGGAACGCGAGCGCGTCGCGCGTTGGTGGTGTGTCGACCACGATCAAGTCGTACACGCCGGTCGAGGCGAGGTCATGCAGCTTCTCCATCGCCATGTACTCGTGCGTGCCCGCGAGGTTGCCGGCGATGTTCTGGTAGAAGCGATTGGCCAGGATTCGATCGCGTTGCGAGGTGTCGTGCGCGCATCGGGTGATCATGGCGTCGAACGTGGCTCGCGGGTCGAGCATGGCCGCATGGAGGGTGCCGCCGTGTGCGCCGGCCCCTGCCACCAGCGTGGGTTCGTTGCCCAGCGTGCCAAGACCCAGTGCTTGCGCCAGCCGGCGCGCCGGATCGACCGTGACCACGATCGCGGCGCGGCCCTGCTGTGCCGCGCCGAGCGCCAAAGCGGCGGCCGTGGTGGTCTTGCCGACGCCTCCGGTGCCGGCGCACACAATCATGCGAACATCGGCCACCAGCTCGGCCAAGGACAGTTGCGGCGCGGTCATGTCAGCGGCCCTGGGCTGACGGCATGTGCCGGGAGCCCCTCGATGCCGCGCACAAGAGCGTCGGCGAGCGCGATCGATTCGGTCGTTCCGATGGTGGGCGTGAAGAGGAACGGCAGCCGGATCTGTTCGAGCGGCAGCGCCGTCCGGAGCCGAGCTCGTTCGTCGTCCTGCAGCGCCGTGCGTACACGTCGCAGCTCGGCCGCGGCGGCGAGGGCGTCGCGTGCCTCGAACGTGTGGGAGCGAGGCGCACGGTCGAGGCCGGTGAGTGGTTTGTACACGCCGTTCACGAGGATCGGCCCGAGCGCGACACCCACGTCGTCTTCGAGCGCGTACGCCGTTTCGATCACCTCGTTCACCGGGGTCTCCTCGGCGATCGTCACGAGCAACACCTGACACCGTGCCGGGTCACGCAGCAGTGCCAAGGCGTCGTTTGCCTGATGGTGGATCGGTCCGGCGCCAGCGAGGTCGGCCAGCACCTTCGGGGCACGGAGGAAGCTGATCGCGTGACCGCTCGCCGGCGCGTCCACGATGACCAGATCATGGCGGCCAGCAACCTCGAGCTGTTTGATCTTGCCCAGCACCAACAGGTCTTTCAGGCCCGGGGTGGCGGTGGCGATGACGGTGAGTGCGCCGCTGCGTTCGAGGCGCTGCGCGATGCGCGCCATGCCGTGATCGTGCAGATACTCGACGAGCGCGCGATCGGCGGACAGGGATCGCCCGAGCACCAGGCCGCCTTCGGGGGCGCTCCACAGCTCACGCTCGTCGTAGTCGAGGGGCTCCGTGGCAAAGGACCGGTGCGTCGAAGCCCGATGGTCGATCTCGACCAGTAGCGTCCTGAGTCCGGATCTCGCGGCCGCCCGCGCCAAGGCAGCGCTGACCACGGTTTTGCCGACGCCGCCCTTCCCGGCCACGATGACCACCCGGCTTGCAGCGAAGAAGCTCGCAGGATCCACTCGTCGTTCCTCGGAGGCGCCAGGTGCGCAGACTATCCATCGTTGGCCTCGTCCTCGTGGCCTTGGCCGCGATTCTCGGAGCGGCCAGTGCGGCATCCGCGCAGACGACCACCGGGCAACCGGTGCCCACCCCCGCGTCGGAGGTGCTCATCGTCAAGGTGACGGGGTTGCTCGACCCGAACCTCGCGGAGTTCGTCGAGTCGCAGATCGCCCACGCCGAACGGGTCGGGGCGATCGTCGTGTTGCAGGTGAAGAGCGGCACCTCGGTCCTGTCGGACGCACAGTTCCAGCGGCTTGCCTCGTCGATCCGCGATGCCAAGATTCCTGTCTTCGCCTGGGTCGGGCCCAAGGCCAGCGTGCGTGGGCGAGTCGCACAGCTGGTGTCGCTCACCTCGGTCGTGGGCATCTCCGCCGATTCCCGGCTGGGTGACCTCGGCGAGATCGTGGTCGACGGCGGCGACTTCGGGGGGAAGGTGGCCAAGCTCCCCACCGAGACCGTCAACTCGTCCGAGGCGGTGGCGCTCGGGATCGCGCTCGACGCACCGGTCATCGGCAACTTCATCGTCGACCTCCCCGGGGTCGAGACCCGTGTGGTCGACACCTCGAACGGGCCCCGTCGCGAACCGGTGACGCCCGTGTTGTTCAGCGAGCTGACGATCGGCCGCAAGATGATGCACACCGTGTCGAGCCCGCCGGTCGCGTACCTCTTCTTCATCGTCGGGCTGGGGCTCTTGGTGTTCGAATTGTTCACGGCGGGCATCGGCGTCGCCGGGGCCACCGGGGCGTTGTGCCTGGTGCTCGGAAGCTATGGGCTCGCGGTGTTGCCCACACGGCCGTGGGCGGTTGGATTGCTGCTCGTCTCTGCGTTCGGGTATGCAGTCGACGTGCAGATCGGCGTGCCGCGGTTTTGGACCGGCGTCGGTGTCGCGGCGAGCATCGTGGCATCGCTCAGGCTCTATGAGGGCATCGCACTGCCATGGCTCACGCTCGTCGTCGGGGTCGGCGGCCTCGCGCTCGGGATGATCTCGGGGATGCCCGCGATCGTGCGCACCCGGTTCTCGACCCCGACCATCGGGCGCGACTGGATGATCGGCGAACTGGGCACGGCCGAGACGGCGATCGACCCGGAAGGGACGGTGCGGGTGCGCGACGCGCT
>JAYUFA010000143.1:0-6266 GCA_043738925.1 Actinomycetota bacterium | reverse complement strand
CGAGATACATAGCCCGTCACATCAACCAATATTTGCGTGGCTCCGGCCGAGTTGAACAGCGAGATCTGGCCTCCCGTTCCGAGCTTGACGAAGGCGGCGTTGGCCACGGTGGTGCCGGCGACGAAGTTGACGTTGCTAACCTCAGGCACTGTGGAGCCCGCCGGCCAAGCCGTGAGATAGCCGGTCGCCGTTGGGTCGACCGCGGTGATGTTGACCGCGACCATGTCGGCGTCGGCGGGTACGCCGGCTGAGGTGAACGACAACTGGCGTTGCGTTCCGGCACTCAGTGGTCCGCCGTTGGAGCGGGTGTCGAGAACGCGTACCGGCGTGGCGAGCGAGGTGAACCCCGAGGCGGCCTTCTGCGCGGCGATCCAGGCGAAGGCGTTGCGAGCCAGGATGCCATTGCCGGTGCCGTTGAGGTTGTTCGTGAGGTCGGGGCCGGTCGCGAAGCCGACGCCTGAAAGTGAATAGGCATTCGAGAACGTGTCAACGTCGCTCGTCGCGATGACGGGGCCCGAGCCGACGCTGAAGCTGTTCACCGGATAGACGGCGAGTGTGGCGTAGTCACTGAGCGTGATGTCGGGCGGCGGGCTGGGCGCGGTCGTTGGTGGACCCGAGACGGTGATGCGCGAAAGCACCGTTGCGCCCGGCGTGGCGGTGAACCCGGCCACGCTGTGCCAGTTGTCGAATGTGGTGACCGTGCCGAACGGGCCGCTCATGATCGGGTGGTTGGTCTGGTCCGATGTCACATGCGACGGTGAGGGCGACTTGTGCGTGGTCGAGCCGGTCTTGTCACCGAAAATGACCCGTGGGCTCAAGGTCAGGTTGAGCCAATCGGTGTCGTTGTACAGGTCGGGACCGTTGGAGTTGATCACGAGGGCGCCGCCCGCCGCGCGAAAGCGCGTCATCTCGGTGATGTCGGACTGCACGAGGTCACGCGCCGAGAGGAAATACACGTCGACACCGTTCAAGGCGTTCGGCGTCAGAGGCACGGTGCGGGGCGCCCCGATGGAATACGTGGCGTGCACGATGCCAGACGCGCCGAAGTTGGCCGGGTTGGTGATCACGGCACGGAGATCGTTGAAGTACGACTCGTGCAGACCCCATTCGGCGCCGGTCGATGTCGGGTCGTCGCCTGCCACCACATAGTTCGGTGGGGCGGCGCTCGCGGGGGACACGACGACGAACAGAGAGAGTGCGCTGGCAGCGAGCGACACAATGAGCGCCATCGAGGCGCGGCGGAGGGAGCGAGGCGTAGACACGGGAGCCTAGTGAAGCCGCTGAGGAGGCCCAAGGAAAGAGCCATATGGCTCACCTGCGCCCAGAACGCGGCGAGACGCGGCGCTGCCGTGCGATCATCTGGCGGACCTATCGCCCACAGGGTGGGCCAACCGATACGGAGATCACGGTGACCGAGGCCGAACGTTCGAGCTATTCCGACCTGCCTGGCCTCAGCACCCACACCATCGGCATAGGCGGCGCCCTGATCTCGTTGGTCGAGCCCCATGTGGGCACGGAGTACGCCTACAACCGTTGGTACGAGGACGATCACTACTACGCCGGCGCGTTGTACATGCCGTGGATGTTCGCCGGTCGCCGCTATGTGGCCACCCGCGATTTGCAGCAGCTGCGCTACCCGCACCCGTCGCCGATCGCGTCGCCGTTGTCGGCGGGTTGCTACCTGCACCTGTATTGGATCACTGCGGGTCACATGGAGGATCACGTCCGCTGGTCGGTCGCCACGAACGTGGTGCTGCGGGCCGAGAAGCGCATTCACCTCGAGCGCACCCACGTGTACACGTCGTTCCAGGACCATCAAGGATCGTGGTCACGCGAGGGCCGGGGTCCACGTGATTTCCACACGCTCGATCATCCGTACGCAGGCGTGGTGATGGAGGTCATCGACGCCGACGAAGGTTCGTCGCGCGAGGAACTTGATGCGTGGCTTCGCTCGACCTACCTGCCCTGGGTGCACCGTTCGCCCGCCAACCCAATCGGCAACACCGTGTGGTTCGCGCCGCAACCGTTACCCGCCGACAAGCAACCCGATGTCGCCGACATTCCAGGGCTCGAGCGCCGTCTGACGCTGCTGCACTTCGTCGATGCCGACCCGCGTGACATCTGGGCGCAGTACTTCGCCGGCAACGGTGCCTGGGTCACATCGCATACCAAGGCTCGGGTGCAACTCGCTGCACCGTTCATCCCTGTCGTGCAGGGCACCGACAAATACGTCGACGAACTGCGCTGACCCCACTTTCGCTTGTCAGAACGGCGAGCTCAGAGTGTCTTGGGGCGGTTGACGAAGCGGCGCTCGGTGGGTGAGAAGAACCAGCCCCCGCCTGCTTTGGTGCCGCCGTCGACCGGCACGTTGTGGCCCGTGACGAAGGCGGCCATATCTGAGGCCAGGAACAGCGCGACGCGTGCTTGATCCTCGGGCCAGCCGAGGCGACCGACCGGCGCCCACGACGGCCATAAGTGCTCGGCATCCTCGAAGCCGGTGATGTAGTCGACCTGCGGTGACTGCGTGAGATCGGGACCGATGCCGTTGACCCGGATGCCGTACCGGCCGACGTTCGCGGCGAGGCACGTGGTGAAGTGCGCAACGGCTGCCTTCATCGCGCCGTACACCGGTTCGCCCGGATAGCCCCGCATACCCTCGACCGAGTGGAGGTTGACGATTGAGCCGCCACCGTTGTGCATCATCGTGTTGAGAAAAGCGTGGGTGACCGCGAAGAAGTGGAACAGGTTGATGTCGTACATGTCCTTCCACGAAGCGGCGTTCGAGTCCTGGAAGCGCACCAGCGGGCGGTAGTCGCCAACGTTGTTCACGAGAACGTCGATGCTGGTGTGCTTGGCAAGCACCGCTTCGGCTAGGCGAGACACGTCATTCTCCTTGCGCACATCGACGACGTGCACCTCGGCACGGCCGCCGGCCGCCTCGATCGCGGCGCGGTTCGTCTCCGCGCGCGTCGCGTCGACCTCGGCGATGTGTACGAGTGCGCCGTGCTGCGCGAACAGTCGCGAGATCGCGCCACCGATTCCATCGCCGCCCCCGGTGACCACGGCGACCTTGCCGTCGAGGAGACGGTTCCAGTCGTTGATCTCCGGCACATCAGTCGGCTGTGGTGAACTCATGACGGTTCCCTCTCGGCAGGTGAAGGGCGCCAGTCTGGGTGTTCAGTGAGTTGCGAGCAACCGCGTGGCCAATTCGTCGTAGGACTCGACGGCGGCGAACTGGGGGAACTCGCGTTGCACCCTCTCCGGTGATCGGAAGAGCACGCCGATATCGGCAGTGCGTAGCATCGCGATGTCGTTGTACGAATCGCCGGCCGCGGCGACGTGGTAGTTGAGCGAGTGCAGAGCCTCGACTGTGCGTCGCTTCTGGTCGTCCTGGCGAAGCTGATAGTCGATGATGCGCTGGTCGTCGCCGATGATCAGGCGATGACAGAAGATGGTGGGCCAGCCGAGACGTCGCATGAACGGCTGCGCGAACTGCTCGAACGTGTCTGACACAATGATTACCTGCGTGAGCGAACGAAGTCCGTCGAGAAAGGCGTGTGCGCCCGCAAGTGGTTCGAGTTGGGCGATGACCGACGTGATATCGGGCAGCCGCAAGCCGTGACGTTCGAGCAGCGCCAGACGACCCCGCATGAGCACGTTGTAATCGGGCTCGTCGCGTGTGGTGCGGCGGAGCGCGTCGATGCCGGTGTGTTCGGCAACGGCGATCCAAATCTCGGGAATCAACACGCCCTCGAGGTCGAGCGCGACGACAGTCTGGCGAAGGTCGGGCCACATAGCCAGAAGTGTCGTCACTGCGAGCGAGCTTTGGCGAACCGGGCGGTGGCATCATGGGGCGTGCCGTGGTGAGCGCCACGGCCAACCGGGGGAGCGCGCGATGGAACTCCGATTCGATGATCTCGAGTCGAAGAAGGGTTTCTTCGTCACGAAGAAGCCGGCGACGCCGACGTTTCTCCCCGAGCCCGAGCGTCGGCCCCGGCATTTCACGTTGATCTCGGTTGACGACCACCTCGTCGAGCCGCCGACGATGTTTGAAGGTCGCGTGCCGCACAAGCACGTCGAGCTCGCGCCTCGCGTCGAGCACGACGAGTACGGCATGGAGTATTGGCTGTTCGACAACAAGCGCCAGTACAAGGTCGGTCTCAACGCAGTGGTCGGGCGTCCGCTGGAGGAGCGCAGCTTTGAACCGGCGCGCTTCGACGAGATGCGCCGCGGCGCGTATGACATCGACGCGCGCGTGCATGACATGGACCTCAACGGTGTGTACGCGTCGCTCAACTTTCCGTCGTCGCTTGCCGGGTTCGCGGGTCAGCGCTATCAGCTCGGCGTGAGCGATCCCGAGCTCGCGCTGGCGGTCGTGCGCGCCGCCAACGATTGGCACGTCGAGGAGTGGGCGGGTACGCACCCGGCGCGGATCATTCCTCTGCAGCTGCCTTGGCTGCTCGATCCCGTGGTCGGCGCGGCCGAGATTCGCCGCAACGCCGCGCGCGGCGTGCATGCGGTGACCTTTCCCGAACTGCCCGAGCGGTTGGGACTGCCATCGCTGCACACCGGCTATTGGGATCCGTTCATGGCGGCGTGTGAGGAAACCGACACCGTGATCTGCCTCCATGTCGGGTCGTCATCGAGCGCGCCGATGACATCGTCGGACGCGCCCTCGGACACGGTCGGCGTGCTGTTCTTCGGCTGGGCGATGTTCGCAGCGGTCGACTGGCTGTACTCGAAGATCCCGGTGCGCTTTCCCCGGCTACGCATATGCCTCAGCGAAGGTGGGCTCGGTTGGGTGGCCGGCCTGCTCGATCGCCTCGATCACGTCGGCCGTTATCAAAAGGTCTACGGCACTTGGGAAGGCATCGAGCTCACACCGCGTGAGACGATGCAGCGCAACTTTTGGTTCTGCGCGATCGACGACCCCGCGGGTCTCGAGCAGCGCCATCACGTTGGCGTCGATCATGTGCTGCTCGAATCGGACTATCCGCATCAAGACGGCACGTGGCCCGACACGCAAGAGCTTCTGTACGCGCAGATCGGCTCGTTCCCAAGCGGCGATATTCGCAAGCTCGCTTGGCAAAACGCATCGAGCCTGTTCTCGTTCCCCATTCCGCAGGCAGTGCAAGACAATCCGGAGGCCTACTGATGGATACCGACGACATCCGTTTCAAGGTTGCCGCCTCGCGTCGCATCCTCTATCGAGAAGGTTGCGACTCGAACGTCGGCGGTCACGTGAGCGCCCGCGCCATTGGTGAGGAAGCGTTCTGGGCCACGGGGTTCGAGTACTTCGACCAGACCACACCCGACAAGGTTGCCAAGCTCGACTTCTCGCTGCGCGTCGTCGAAGGTGAACTGTCGTTCTCGCCGGCGCTGAACTTCCACGCGCGCATCTATCAATTGCGACCCGATGTCAAGGCGATCGTGCACCTGCACTCGCACTACCTGTCGGTGCTGTCATCGGTCGAAGGCCGCGCGATTGGTATGTACAACGTCGGCTCTGTCCTCTTTCACGACGACCAAGCCACGTATTTCGACGATGGGCATCGGGCCCATGTCGACGTGGCCGACGCGCTCGGTGACAAACGCCTGGTCATCATGAAGAACCACGGCGGCATTGTCGCGTCGCAGTCGATCGAGTCGGCCACGATCGAGGCGCTGATGGCCGAGCAAGCCGCGCGCTTTCACCTCGAGTGCGAGGCGATCGGCGGCACGCCGATCCTCAACGACGAAGTGGTCGGCGGCCGCGCCATGTACTTCAAACACTTCATTCCCAACATGTGGGACGCGAACATCGCTCGTCTCCGCGTTTCGGACCCGGAACTCTTTTGTGCTGCACCTGGAGGTCGCACCAGCTGACGGGCGCTACGGCGCGTGGTTGCGAAGCGCGAGTTCGAGGCGGCAGCCGTCGTCGACGGCGAGGCGCACGGTGTCGAGCCAGTCGTGCAGCGTCGACACGCGTACGGGTCCTTCGACGAGCTGAGGCAAGTGGCCAGCCCGCTCAAGCTGCACCATGCCCCCGCGCGGCGTGATCGTTGCCTCGAGATGCATTGGCCACGGCGGTGACTCAAAACTGTGGAAGCTCACGCGTTCGACGGCGTCATAGGTGGCGCTCACGATGGAACCGCTGCTCAGATCGATCCACAACATGCGGACGTTGCTCACGCCGACACCAATGCGACGCCACGGCTAGGTGCAATACCGTTCAGTTAGTACTACATGGGTGTAGTTTGGTGGTATGCCACGTGCCGGATGGAAGA
>JAYUFA010000142.1:0-2381 GCA_043738925.1 Actinomycetota bacterium | reverse complement strand
GAAGTCGTGGCCGCCGTTGAACGTGTCGCGCAGCATCTCGAAGGTCTCGGCCATCATGTCGAACACGCTCATCCGATATTCGAGATCGACGCACTGCTCACCGGCTTCGGCATCATCACCTCGGCTGCCGCGACAGCCTTGCTCGACGGCGCGGCCGCACGCCGCGGTCGCCAGATCGACGAGGACGAGGTTGAACCCACCACGTGGTTCACCTATCAGCGTGGGCGAGGCATCAGCGCCGCTGACTATGTCAACGCGGTGAACGCCGTGCAGGTCGCGACGCGCCAAGCCGCCTTGTTTCATCGCGATGTCGACATCCTTCTCACCCCCACGTGCGCAAGTGCCCCACCGAAGATCGGTTCGTTCGCTTCACCTGATCCGCTCCAGACACTCATTGCGGCAGGGAGGTTCGCGCCCTTCACCGCAGTGATGAACCTCACCGGTCAACCATCGATCAGCTTGCCGCTTGCCCGCGCCGCGAACGGCTTGCCGATTGGTGTGATGTTCACGGCCGCCCTGGGCGCCGAAGGGCTTCTCTTGCAGCTGGCCCGTCAGCTCGAACTGAGCGTCGGGTGGTCAACGGCGGTCGCCTCACCTGCGTGAGGACGGCGGATCACGAGCGCGACGGTGCAGGCGAACGCCGACGCCGCACCGACGAAGAAGGGCGCACGCGGCGAGCTGATCTGGATGAGCCAACCGATCAGCAGCGCGCCGATCGGCGTCGAGCCGTACCACGCGATTTGGTGAAGGCTCATCACGCGACCTTGCATCGCCGGTTCCGTGGCCTGCTGCAACACCGTCGCGTCGACGGTGAGGAACGCCGCCGAAACAAAGCCGAGCGGCAGGCATGCCACAACGAACCATGTATAGGTGGGCGCCGCGCCGAACAGCGTGAGGCCGATGCCGAGGCCAACCGTCGCCACGATGAGCGCAACTCGTGGCTGGAGCCGCAGTCCGGCAACCACCAAGCCGCCAGCGATAGAGCCGATGGCGCTGATGCTCATGATCGCAGCGGCGCTCGCCGAACCGCGATCGAAGCCGAAGCGCACCATTGCCGGGATCGTGATGGCGAAGTTGTACGCGAGTGTGCCGACAACCGCCATCACGATCAGCGGTCGCCGAACGTCGTCATGGCTTCTCACATAGCGAAGGCCTTCCGCGAGCCCGCCCGCGCCTTTGGCGCGCAGTGGGCGCTCGACCAGCTCCGCGCGTCGGATGAAACACAGCGCGCCTATCACGACCAGATACGAGATCGCGTTTGCGTAGAAGCATGCCGCGATGCCCCAAGCCGCGATGAACAACGCGGCGAGAGCAGGCCCTACGAGGCGACCGGCGGTGTTGATGGTGCCGTTGACACCGATTGCGCTCGCTCGTCGATCGTTGTCGACCAGCTGAAACAAGATGGCCTGCATCACCGGCCGCTCGACTGCCGTAACGCAGCCGAAGGCGGCCGCGAACGCGTAGACCAACCAAATCGAGACGTGGCTGTTGCGAGTGAGGAGTCCGAGTCCAAGAGCAAGCGCGCCTCCACACGCGGAAGTGCACAGCAAGAGTTTGCGGTTGTCGACGCGATCCGCCAGCACGCCGGCGTGCGCGCCGAAGAGCAACAAGGGCAGGAACTGCAACGCGACCGCGACACCGAGTCGATCCGACCTTCCGGTCAGTTCGAGAACCAGCCAACCCAAGGCAAAGGTTTGCATCCAGGTGCCAACGGTGGACAAGAACTGACCAACGAAGTACCAGCGAAAGTTGCGGGAGTCGAACGCACCAAATCGTCGTTGGCGTGCCGGTGCAGCGGTCATCTCACCCGACGATCGCGGGAGGTCACAACCGATAGCCGCCGTCGACGTTGATCACCTGACCGGTGATTCCCATACCAGCGGCGGACGCGAGTAGCACTGCCATCGGCGCCAATTCGTCGGCCTCGAGCACGCGGTGCTGCGCGTTGTCGGCCTCCGCCCGACGGCGCGCTTCATCGACGCTGACATCGCTGCGTGCGGCGATGCGGTCGAAATCGACCAGCGTGGTGTTGGTCCAGCCAGGGCAGACACAGTTGACGGTGATGCCATACGGCGCGCCGGCCATGGCAAGTTGTTTGGTCAACCCGATCAGACCGTGCTTGGCGGCGGTGTAGCCAATCGATCCACTGGCGTGACGAGCCGCGCCCGAGCCGATGTTGATGACCCGGCCGAACCGGTTCTCGCGCATCTTGGGCATGGCCTCGCTGGTGGTCCAAAACGCGGAGGTGAGGTTGAGTACCAACGTCGCTTCGAACGACGCGTCGTCGTTCGTGAACGGCGCCGGGCCGGCACCGACGGTGCCTCCAACGTTGTTGACGACGATGTCGCAACGACCGAATGAGCGCAACGCAGCCCGTACAG
>JAYUFA010000141.1:0-6289 GCA_043738925.1 Actinomycetota bacterium | reverse complement strand
CCTCATCCGGGGTTGACGCTGGCTGAGGACATCGCCATCGCCGACGCTCGGCGTGCCAGTGTCGCCGCGCAAGATGCGGAGACGTGGAAGATGATCCGCGACACCAAGGCGCGGGTGAAGGCCATGACAGCCTGACACCGCTAGCCTCACCACCGAAAGGCCCTGACGCAGCACCCAGCGGTCGGGGCCTTTTCGCGTCACGGAACCCGGGACGATCGGCCCTCGTGTTAGCTCCAGCCACCGCCTAGTCTCGGTTCCGAGACGAGGGCCTGGCGATTGCGTCCCGGCCGCCGGCCCCCGTCTCCCGTTGGGCTATTGGGCCACTTCCAGGGGGGCGTACCCCGCGCCTTGTCTGTCGCTGGACCGGCACCCCGGAAGTGGTGCTAGTCCATTTCCCGGCGCGCCCAGGCGATTGTTGGTGACATTGTTTGCCGCTTAGCGAGATACGGGTAGTAGTGCTGCCGACAGGAGTCGTTACTCCGTCCGGTCGATGAGGGTCGGGCGCCCGGACCCGTCCCCCGGGCGCCGGCCTTCGTCCCCGGCATCCAACCTGGTCGCGCTTTCGTAGCTTGATCCAGGCGTCCCCCAATTAGGGGTCGCCTCTTGAGCGTGGGTTCGGGGTCCCGCCCCTACTGAGACGGGGTGCCCACCGCCTGCGTCGTGTGGGTCGCAAGTGGGTGGGCACCCCGACGTAGCCCCAAGCATTCCCGCCGGACGGTTCGACTAAACGCAATGCGGACGAGGCGAGTAGGGACCTTCATATAGGTTGCACCGCGAGAGGGACTTGCTCTCGCGGTGCCCCACCTCAACGCCGGAATGGCTGGCGGAGATGAGACCCGTGGGGACTCCAAGCGTGATTCCCACCAATAGCTACATCAATCGTGTAACACCGTCCCGTCCGGTACGCGGAGACTCGTCAAGATCCCCGAGGCGTCACATAGTGACGGGCTTAAGACTGTTGTGTCAATGCGAGATTCAGCCCGTATTCGTAAGCCAGCGATGTGAGCTTGTTGCACGTCACCCGAATGGGTGACTTGACAGATCTCAAATTAGGTTTATTGCTGCTCGGAGCGTGAGTGCTTGGCCGAGGGGGAGACAAGAAGGGACGGGCAGATGTTCTTCCCTTTGGCCCGGCACAACGTCGGTTCGGCGGTCGTTGTCACCCGATCGGGTAAAGATCTCATCGGATGTTGACATCAGACGTGAGTCAGCGCGAACTTAGGGTCTGCCGTCAAAGCGGGGTGGCGCCTTGATGCTTACCGACCGGTTCAGTGTGGTCGTCACCTATGTTGACGGCGAGACGGTTTTCGTCGTACGTGGAGAGGTGGACGCGGCCACTGCGCCGACATTACGCGCCGCCGTCGAAGCCATCGGCGCGGTCGACGTCCGGCTCGTGTTCGACCTCGCAGAGGTGACGTTCATGGATTCGTCAGGGCTGAGCGTGATCGCCCAAACGCTGCGTCGGTCGCAGCACTCGTCAGGATCGTCTCTATGCGTGCGCAACCCCCCGGCGCAAGTTCGTCGACTGTTGGTAGTCGCCGGGCTTGACCCGTTCGTCACCATCGACCTTAACGACGGCGGGCAGCGGGCGATCTAGATGGTTCGGGCCTTGCGCATCACGGCGAGCGCCTCGTCGAGTTCGGCGATCACGTCGCCGTCGCGAGGGGTTGTACCAACACTTCCGCCAGATTTGGTGACACCGTGGACGGCGACGACGCGGGCACCAACCACGATCGTGTCAATGCCGTCCGCTTCGTGCATGTCGACCCACAGTGCGATCTCGAGGCGTTCGACTTCAGTGACACCTTCATCGCAGTGCACTTCCACAACCCGCAACGGTAGTTGTCACCCGTACAGGTGACAAGCTCTCGGTCTTCCACCATGGTCCGATCCCACCCGCGCCGGCACGGATGTCTCCGCATACGGGCCCGGCGAGCTAAACACCGGGACGATCGGGACTACGACTCCTTGACAACGTGAAGTTGATTCAGCACATCAGCCAACCGCCACGGATTTAGAAACCCCGCGCTCTTTGCATCACAACGAGTGCTGCGCTGAGATCGTCGGCCAGCGTGCCGTGCCGCCCGACTCGACCTGCGATGGCTTCGAACCTGCGCGTACAACCATGCACGAACACAGCGGCCTGATCGATGCTGACGTACTCGATGCCGACACCGTCGTGGGCCGCACACCACTGGTCAACCTCGGCATGCTCGGCCGTGCTCGCGAACGTGTCGAAATAGATATCGATCACCAACACCCAGCGTAGACCCGATCGATCTTGAACAGCGCGGCCCTGTGCTACTGCGGAGCAAGGCGGAGTACCCTTCATGACCATTCGGCTCGGTCGATAACTACGACCCTGGCTGATTACCGTCCGCCACTGGCGGGCGTGTGTGTGAGTGGAAGGCCGGCGTACCTCACCCGACGCTGGCCTCCACCACCGTCACCCGAGGGGGTCGTCAGCGCGCGATTTGCCGGCCGAGAGTGCCGAAAGGCAAACGGCAGTTGTGCACACTCGAACGGCACGACCGGTGCGAGTCGGTGTCACCCGATCGGGTACAAATCTTTGTCGGTGTTGACATCAGACGTGGGTCATGCACCCAATATGGCCGGCGATCGGCTGTCTGAACTCTACAGCCGTCGACCGAAAGGGTGGCGCCTGATGCTAACCGACCGTCTCCGTGTGGTCGTCAACTACGTTGACGGCGAGGCCGTTCTCGTCGTAGTCGGAGAGGTCGACGCGGCCACGGCGCCGACATTGCGAGCCGCGGTCGCGGCCATCGGCGCGTTCGACGTGCGGGTCGTGTTCGACCTCGCAGAGGTGACGTTCATGGATTCGTCAGGGCTGAGCGTGATCGCCGAAACGCTCCTCCGGTTGCGGCACTCGTCAGGATCATCACTGGGCGTACGCAACCCATCGGCGTTCGTTCGTCAGTTGTTGGTAATCGCCGGAATTGATCCGTTCGTCAACATCGAGGTCGACAGCGACGGCCCCGCGGTCGACCTAACGGCCAGTGTGGAGACAGAAGTCGCGGATGATGACGAACTGGCGGGACACCTAATGACCGATCGCCTCAAGTGCGTTCGGTCCGGACCGTGCGCTGAGCCCACCGCTCTCGCGGTCAAGCCCGCTCGTTGACCATGTTCTCGCGTCGTTCCTGAACTCCCTCACCGCGGATATTACGTACGGTCGAACTCGGCCCATACGATCTTCCCGACCGCTGTCGAGATCACTCCCCATGCACTACAAGCAAGATTGACCATCGAGCGCCTCGTCGAGTCGGTTTCAGCGAACTGTCGCGCGGTTGGCGCGTAGTCCTCGACCTCGATTCTCAGTCGACCGTCCGGACCTGGGTCCCATGCCCGTACAACCCCACCGCCACCACCATGCAACACCGCGTCCGTGACCAGTTCGCTAACAGTGAGCAGCACGCGACCGGCGATCGTCGCTTCACGGTCAACAAACAGCGCAGCGATAGCGTCCCGGGCGTCCCCCGGTGCAAGCACGCTCTCATCGAAAGCGAATCGCACGTCCGGAGACCCTTGCATAGCCCACAGTCACTACCCACCCAACCAAACGAATCAAACCGCTCGGTAGCTGGTTAGTGTGCCCGTTCGCCGGACCATCAATGTTTGGCGTCGACCGTTGCGCGGAATCGGGTAATACAAGGGCAGGCGCGACGTCCCTCGCAACCTGAACCCGAGGCTGAGGCCGGTTCTCGTCTAACCGGCCTCCCTTGCGTTACCCGACGATGGCCTGTAGCTCGTTGAGCACCTTGCGAACGTTCGCCCAGGACGCCGGCAGGTCGGCGAGCACAGCGGCGATCCGTGCCCGTTCGCGGAGCAGTTGGTCGCAGCACTCGAGCACGCGGAAGGCCTCGTCGCTTGACAGTGGCGCCATCGCGGCGGATCGGCGGATGGATTCGACGTCGTGGACTGTCAGCATCCCGACAGTATCGAACAACTGTTCGTTCAGCGCAAGATGGCCTAGGCTTCGGGTCGTGCACGTCGAGGCGACTTTGCTGGCCAACGTCGCGAGAGTCGATCCTGATGGCCTGCTCTACGTTGAGGGAGGCGGTTGGCAGCACTACCCGGTGCTGACCCTGCCGGCGACGCTCGACGGTCATCTCGCCGGGATCATTGCCCTCGATGAGTCTGAGCTCGGTCAGCTTCACTTGGTCGGCTTTGCGGTCAGCCAGGGCGGCAAACGGCTCGAGTCGCCGGGGTCGATGATCGTCAGTAGTGCGCGCACAGTGGTGCCGTTCGCCTGGAGGTTCACGACCATCGTGCATGCCGAAGGGGTGATCGCTGTGGAGTTAAGCGATGACAGCGGAGAGGTGTTCGGGGCCGCAGAATGCAAGGTTGTCCTCGCAGCGCCAAGCTGACCGCCAGCTCCGAGACCGAGTCGCGACCCGCCACACATAGGAGACCCGAAACCAACGCCGGCGGGCATCACTAGCGCGTCGTGCAAATGAGAACGAACCCGGCACCACCGGCACCGCCAGCACCGGACGCAAACGCGTTCAGGCAAGCACCGCCTCCGCCTCCGCCGCCGCCGTAGAACCCACCGGCCGCACCTGCATTACCACCAGCGCCACCATTGCCGGCGCCACCCCCACCGCCGCCACCGGGTAGACCGGAGTTCGTCGTTGCGGTCCCGCCCGCCACGTCAGAAGTTCCACCGGTCGCGCCAGGAGTAGCGCCACCGACACCGCTGGCAGATCCGGCGTTGGCTGTCGTAACACCGCCGCCAGCGGCACCACCGGCAGCGACCATCGAGTTGCCCTGACCGCCGGCACCACCGACACCACCGACACTGTCAGCACCACCGCCAGCACCGAGCGAACCCGACGAGTTGGCAACACCCAAAAACCCGATACCGCTCGTCCCACCAGCCGTGGAACCGGCCATGCCACCCGCACCACCCTGGCCGCTGTGAGCAACAACCTTTGACGCGCCGACAGTGGTATTGGTCGAGTTCGTCCCCGCTGTGCCGTTCGTATCGTTGACACCGATCGCCGGACCGGGTGTGCCCAGGGTGCCGATCACGATCGCCTCGGTAGCGGCGAATGCTGAGGTTGGGGCCGCCAACTCGACGCGTTCACCGCCACCACCGCCAGAGCCGCCACCGCGAACCGAGCCGGCAGCCCCGCGCCGCCCCGACCCGCCAGGACCACCAGGACCGATAGCGACGATCAGAAGCGTAGAGTTCGTGGCATCAACGCCGGTCGGTTTCGTCCAAAGTCCCGTTTGCCGTGAACACCTGCTTATCGCACGCAGACACGTTCAGCAACGCGGCAGTGAGCACCAGAACATCGGCAAGGTCGCGGTTGGCGTCCTCTTTCGTCGCCGAAGTGCCGGCGTTGAGGCAGCGGGCGAGATCGTCGAACTGTTCGTTGGTGTGAATCGCCCAACGCCAGCAGGCGGGATGCCACCCGAAATCGTCGGGTCCGATGGGGTGCACAACGGTGAAAAGCTTCATTTGAGGGTTCCTCTTGGGGGTGAAGGGGGTTCTGGTCATCGCTTCGCGCACAGCGCTGGCGAGATCGTCGTTCGGTCTGTGTTGAGCGTGAGGTCGTTCGTCGCTTCGCCCCGGCTCGGAGTTGCGTCTCACGTAGGACGCGCTTGGCCTCTTCGGAGTCGCGGTCATGATCAGCGCCGACCGTGCTCTCGTAGTACCCGCACGATCTCGCGCAGTGCGGCCGGATTGCGGCTACCAGGCGCAGCCTTCCACGCCTGGTACCTCATGAGCGACTCAGCCTCTGCGATCGATGATCGACCTCGCGCAGCCTCGAGGTGCTGGCCGCGCACGTGCAGCAGTTCGGGGCGGGGCGCGATGGCGTGCTGTTGCACCAGGACGGCGAGTACCTGTCTGACAACGCATTCAATTGGCAATGGCGACGGGCCCAAATCGGGGCGGGCTACGAAGCGGGCGCACTGCGGTTCCATTGGCTGCGCCACGCCTTCGCCTCGTCGCTGATCTCGGCCGCGTGCAGCGTGAAGGCCGTGGCCGATGCGATGGGCCACCAGTCCCCCACGATCACCTTGCAGACCTATGCCTCGTTGTGGCCCGGCGACGAGGACCGGATTCGTACTGCGATCGCCTCCGCCTGGAAATTGCGGACCAATTGCGGACTGAGGTTGTCTAATCCGTGGCGTGACCTGCGGAAACAGGGTCCGTTCAACTCTTGAAGAGGAACTCCTCGTCCTCCGAGCTGAACAGCAGGCGCAGCTCGTCGAGCAGGACCGGGTGGTTCGCGAGGAGCGGATCGGCATCGACGATCTC
>JAYUFA010000140.1:0-2390 GCA_043738925.1 Actinomycetota bacterium | reverse complement strand
TGCAGTCGACGCGTACAACGTCGTCACCCGGATCACGACACCCTCCCATCCGCGGGCACGGGAGTGTCGGAAAGACGGTGTAACTGGAATCTGGTCTGAGAAGGTGAGCAATGACTCGCCGGAGAGTAGGACCGATGTCCGATCAAGGAATTGTGGATCAGGAGCTCGCGCAGCAGCTCGTCGACCGCGCCAAGGCCGAGGGGGTGAAGTTGACCGGCCCGGGTGGCCTGCTGGGTGATCTGACGAAACGCGTTCTTGAGGCCGGGTTGGAGGGTGAGATGGACGGCCACCTCGGCTACGCGAAGCACACCGTCGAGGGACGCGATGGTGGCATCTCACGCAACGGGGTGCGGACCAAGACGGTGATCACCGATGTCGGCCCGGTCGAGATCGACGTGCCCCGCGATCGTGACGGGACGTTCGAGCCGGCAATCGTGCGCAAGCACCAGCGCCGCCTGGGTGGTGTTGATGACATGGTGTTGTCGTTGTCAGCCAAGGGTCTCACCACCGGTGAAATCTCGGCGCATCTCGCCGAGGTCTATGGGGCCAGCGTGTCGAAGGACACGATCTCGGCGATCACCGACCGGGTCTTGGGTGAGATCACTGACTGGCAATCGCGTCCGCTCGACGCGGTCTATCCAGTGATGTTCATCGATGCGATCTTCGTCAAGATCCGCGACGGCCAAGTCGCCAACAGGCCGATCTACGTGGCGATTGGTGTCACCGTCGACGGTGAACGCGACATCCTCGGGCTGTGGGCCGGCCAGGGCGGCGAGGGAGCCAAGTACTGGTTGACGGTGCTCACCGAGATCAAGAACCGTGGTGTTGCCGATGTGTGCATCGTGTGCTGCGACGGCCTCAAAGGCCTGCCCGACTCGATTGCGACGGTGTGGCCGTTGGCGATCGTGCAGACCTGTGTGCTGCATCTGATCCGCCACACGTTCCGTCTCGCTGGCCGTCACGACTGGGACCCGATCGCCAAAGCGTTGCGGCCGGTCTACACCGCCCCGACCGAAGCCGCCGCACGTGAACGCTTCGCCGAGTTCACCGCGGTGTGGGGCGCGAAGTATCCGGGGATTATCCGCCTGTGGGACAACGCGTGGGCCGAGTTCGTGCCGTTCCTCGCTTTCGAACTCGAGGTCCGCAGAGTGATCTTCTCGACGAACGCGATCGAGTCGCTGAACGCCCGCTTCCGACGAGCGGTCCGCGCCCGAGGCCACTTCCCGAACGAGCAAGCCGCGATCAAATGCCTTTACCTCGCGCTCCGATCGCTTGACCCCACCGGGCGCGGCAGGCAACGATGGGCCGTGCGATGGAAGCCAGCACTCAACGCCTTCGCCCTCATGTTCGAAGGCCGAATCTTCCCCGACAACAAATGACCGATCCAGACCCAGTTACACCGAAATTCCGACAGTCCCGAAGGCGCTATGACTATCGGTCTTGCGCGGGATCGGGGCGGACTCGCCTGGGCATGAATATTTCGTAGGTGGTATGTGGGGCGGCAAGGAGGTTCAGGTGACCGCCTTCGGCGTCGATGAGGGTCCGGGCCAACGGGAGCCCCAACGCGTTGTCGGTGTCAGTGGTGACTTTTGGGGTGCTTCCTTGGTCGCTGACCCGTATGCGGACGCCGCTGCGGAGGTCTTCGACGTCGATGGTGACGTCGCCGTGTCCGTGGACGAGGGCGTTGTCGAGGAGCACGTTGAGGGCTTGGCCGACGGCACCGTTGCTGCATTCCAGGGTTGTGTCGCCGAGCGTGTCAACGGAGATGGCCCGGCCGGCTTTGCGGAACGCAGGTTCGAAGAGTTTGGCGTGTTCATGTGTGAGTCGGCCGAGATCCACGAGTTGGGTGTCGGTGTCGTTTCGATGTTGCCGGGAGATTGTGAGGAGTTCGGTGATGCTGTCGAGGAGCCGGTCGGCGTGTCCGATGGCGGCCGTCGCTTCGATGCGGGCGGTGTCGAGGTCGTCGGTGTGGGCGATTTCGTCGAGGCGGATCGTGAGCGCGGTGAGCGGGGTGCGGAGCTGGTGTGAGGCGTCAAGCGTGAACCGTCGTTCGGCTGCGACGAGTTGGGTGATTCGGGCCGCTGCCGTGTTGAGTGCCAACGCGATTTCGTCGAGTTCGGCGATCCCGGAGTCGTTCGTGGCGCGGGCTGAGAAGTCGCCGTCGGCGAGCCGGTGGGCTGCGTCGGCGACACCGACGAAAGGTCGGCTGGTGCGTCGAGCGAGAACGGTGGCCACCACGAGCGCCACGATCACCCCACCACCGGCGAGCGCGGCCACGAAGAGCCACGCGCGGTTGGTACGACCCGCCAGGCTGGTTTCGGTGATCCCAACCCGTACCTGTGCGCCGAGCTCGGAGGTGATCCTCCGAGACCAGACGAGGCTGCCGTGGT
>JAYUFA010000139.1:0-6312 GCA_043738925.1 Actinomycetota bacterium | reverse complement strand
CGATCCCGGAGCCCGACCCGACGAAAGTGGCTCGCTCTCAGGCCGTCCTGGGCGAGATCCCTTCGCCGATCGATCCGCCGAGCGGGTGCCGGTTCCGTACCCGCTGCCCGAACGCGCAAGACCGGTGCGCCGTCGACGAACCAATACTCCGCGAGGTCGCCTCAGGACACTTCGTGGCATGCCACTTCCCCAACGGCTGACCGCCGCGGGGCGTTCTACGCATGCGGTGCTTCGACATCGGCCCAGGGCGCGGACTCGCGCACGAGGTCGGGTGGTTGGATCACACCCAGGTCGAGGTGCGTGTGAATGCCGGGCGCTGCGTCGCAAACTGCGGGGATCGCGTTGATCGCATTCATCGCAGTCCAAATGCGACCCCAATAGCCCTCGTCGCCGGTCGGATGCGTTGAGGTCGGCTCGAGACTGACCTTCATCGACGGCAGCCCGGTTATACCGACCGTGTACTTGATCGTGCCGTAGCCCCAGTTCGGATCAAGGTCGTCGTCCATCTTCCAGAACGACCGGAACACGATCACCGGCTTGGCGTTCGACCACGTGATCCACTCGTGGCGCATACCCGCGACAGTGCCTTTCGCGATCTCGCCGGAGCGCACGACGAGATCACGTTTGGCGACGGCGACGTCGAACTCGGTGGTGGTTCGCTCGACCTCCACACCGAGCCCCGCCGCGAGCAACATCATCGACTCACGAAAGATGTTCTCCATCGTGTGGATGAGCGGGCTGGGGTTGTCGCGCGCATCGTCGGGATCGCGTCCAAAGCCAAGACCGTCGAAGTTCATCACGTGCGACGGATGCGGCGCGAGGTCAGCGACCTCTTGCACGGTGATCTGATCGACACGCGAACACAACCGCGCGATGGTGAGCGGCAGCAGGTCACCGGAAAAGCCCGGATGGATACCTCCGCCGAACACCGACGCCTTGCCATCACGACACGCGGCGTCGAGTTTGTCGGCGACGTCGGGACCGAGCGCCCATGGGTACACGAAACCAGCGGGCGTAACGATCGACTTTCCCGAACGCAGGATGCGCGCCATCTCATCGACGTCGGCATACAAGGGCGCGTAGTTCACGCAGTCGGCGTCGAGTGCAAGAATCGCATCGATGTCGTTGATCGCGGCCATGCCGATCGGCGCGATCTCGGCCAGGGTGCCGGCGTCGATACCGGCTTTGTCAGCCGAGGTCACGTACACGCCGACAAGCTCGAACGATGGATTCTCCAAGAAGTGACGGATCGAGATCTTGCCGATCGAGCCGGTGGCCCATTGGATGACGCGGTAGCGACGTTTGCTCATCTGTGGATTGCCTTTCGAGGTGGCGATGGTTTCATGGTGTCTTGCGTTCAGGTGGTCCACTGACCACCGTTGACCGACAAGTGCTGGCCGGTCACGGCAAGCGCGAGGTCAGAAGCCAGGAAGAGCACCGAGCCTGCGCACTGATCGGGCGTGGGCACGATGCCGAGCGGCATCTCGGTGGCCTTTGTCGTGAGCCATTCGTCGAGTGTCTTACCGCTGGCTTGCGCCGCGGTCGCGCCGCTGCGCTCGAGGTTCTCCCCCAGCACAGGGCCGAGGAAAACGCCGTTGACGCGAATGTTCCATTGCCCCACCTCGACCGCGAGTGTGCGCGTCAATGTCGCGAGCGCCGACTTCGACGTGGCGTACGCGCCCATGCTGGCCGGATTGCGCAATGCTGCACCGCTGTTCACGAGAACAATCGATCCGCCGCCGCGCTCGCGCATGGCGGGCACCGCGCGATGTACCAAGTGCAAGGCGCTGAAGAAGTTGACCTCGAAAATATGACGCCAACTGTCGGGGTCGGCATCGACGACGCGTTGCCAGTCGCCTTCGTGGTGGCCGTTCTGCACCAGCACATCAACGCCGCCGAAACGATCGACGGAGGCGTCGATCAGCGCAATGCACGCGTCGCGATCGGTGAGATCGGTGGGCACGACGAGCGCCTCGCGGCCGAGCGCCCGCACCTCTGCAGCAACGGCGTCGAGGCGCTCACGCCGCCGTGCGGCAAGCACCACGTCGACACCGCGCGACGCGAAACCGAGCGCAATGCTGCGCCCCATACCTGGACCAATGCCGGTGATCACCGCCACTGAGCCTTCGCGAAACATGTTTGCCCCCTCCGCCGCACTCCCCGGCCGCGACTTCTGCTTGCACGCTGCCTTGCCGGTTTGCGATCCGGTAAGGTACGTTACCAGAACATGTTGGGGAGCAAGGCGCCCGGTGGCGCAGAGCCAGTCAAGACGGCGCACCGGCGCGCATTGGAGCGTCGTGACCGCCTCGTGCACGCCGGACGCGAGCTGATGCGCGACACGAGCAGCACCGACTTCGCGCTTCAGGACGTGGCCGAGCGTGCCCGCACCTCACTGCGAGCGTTCTATGAACACTTCACCAGCAAGGACGATTTGCTCCTTGCCGTGTTCAGCGAGGCGATCAGAGAATCGGCACAGCCGTTGAGCGAGGCACTCGCACGCTCTGACGATCCTGTCGCACAGCTCGGCGCGTACGTCGACCTGTTGTTCAGTGCCACATTCGACGACGTGCATCCCGAGACGCCGGCCATGATCGGCCTGCACCTTCATCTCGCCCGCACAAACCCCGAGGCATTGGCCGCGATTCTCGCGCCACAGAACGAGATTCTCGTCGCCATCTTGTCGCGTGGGGTTGCGTCGGGCGCATTCCGCGACGATCTCGGCATTGGACCGTTGGCGATGCTCGTATCACAGGTCATCATCTCGACGCTGCACACCAATGCACTCAGCCCGCACCTCGTCGGTGTGCGCGTCGGTCCGGACGAACTGCGACGCTTTTGCGTCGCCGGAGTCATTGCACATCGCACCAAGGAGTTGCACCATGACCTTTCATGAGCAGTACGGACCATGGGCGCTCGTCGCTGGCGCGTCGAT
Source organism: Actinomycetota bacterium (assembly GCA_043738925.1). GTDB lineage: Bacteria > Actinomycetota > Acidimicrobiia > Acidimicrobiales > WLNW01 > WLNW01. The sequence goes on along the minus strand of JAYUFA010000139.1, from coordinate 3,380 downwards.
GGGGATCGGCGCGGCGTTCTCGCATGAAGCCGCTGCACGCGGGCTGAATGTGGTGATGGTGGCGCGCGGACAGGCGTTGTTAGAAACCGTGGCAGCTGAGGTGCGGGCACAACACGGCGTCGAGGTCCGTACCTTGGCGACGGATCTTGCCAACCCGAACATTGGCAACGTCGTTGCGGCGGCCACCGACGATATCGACATCGGGCTCCTCGTCTACAACGCCACCGTGGCGCCGTCAGGGCGCTTCCTCGACGTGCCGCTCGACGTTCAACTGCTGAGCGTGGCGGTGAACTGCGCGACACCGGTGATTCTTTGCAACCTGCTGGCGCCGAAAATGGCAAAGCGCGGTCGTGGCGGCATCGGTCTCGTCAGCTCAACAGGTGGCACGCAAGGCTCGATCAACTTCGGCACCTACAACGCGGGCAAGGCGTTCGAGTGGATCCTGGCCGAGACGCTGTGGGCCGAACTCGCCGACGTTGGCGTGCACGTGAGCAACATCTTCGTCGGGCCGACCGCGTCGCCGAACTACAACGCTTTCCAGGAGACACTCGACCAGTCGCTGTGTGACAAACCGGAAAGCGATGACCCGCTCGATCGGGCGCGGGCACGACTCATGGACCCGAGCCAACCACGCGAAGTCGCCGTGGCGTTGTACGACCAACTCGCCGACGGCCCCGTTTGCTTCTCACATCCGCTCGACGCGTGGCTCACGAGTGCCTCGCTCGCACTACCACGCGACCAAGCAGTGGCGGTGTGGCGCGGCCTACAGGAAACATCGACGCGCCGGCCCGAACGTCAGGCGCGATGAACGCACGGCTCCGGGTCGTGCAGTGGACAACCGGCAAAGCTGGCACCGCCGCGGTGCGCGCCATCGCTCGCCATCGGATGCTCGACCTCGTGGGGTGCTACGCCTACTCCCCCGACAAAGTGGGTCGCGACGTAGGCGAGTTGTGCGGTCTCGCGCCACTCGGTGTCTTGGCAACGAGCGACGTCGACGCGTTGCTCGCGCTCGCGCCCGACTGTGTCGCGTATATGCCGTATCGACCCGACATCAACCACGTCGTGCGCATCCTCGAGTCGGGCATCAACATCGTCACCACCATGTACATGCTCGCGGGTCGCGGCTACGGCGACGATGCGCGCGATCGCATTCGCGACGCCGCCCAACGCGGTGGAGCATCGCTGTACGCGAGCGGTATCTATCCGGGCCAGGCGCCGATGATGGCGCTCGCAGCCAGTGCGATGTGTGCGCGCATCGACCGCGTCACCGTGCTTGAGTCACTCGACATGAGTGGCTATGCGAACGAGGCCATGTTCCGCTCGATGGGCATCGGGCTCGCAGTCGATGACCCCGACGCACCGTTGTTTGTCGAGAGCGCCTGTGGCTCATTCCGCGACCAGATCGCGGTCATGGCGCATGCGTTCGCGGTCGAGCTCGACGACACGCGCTTCCACGCCGAGTTCGCTTGTGCCGATGAGGATCTGGACTTCGGCTACATGACCATCGACCGAGGATGCGTCGCCGGATTCAAAGGCACCGTCGCGGGCGTCGTCGGCGAGCGCAGTGTGATCGAGTGTCAGTTCGTCTGGAAGATGGGCGAGTGCATGACACCGAGTTGGCCGGTGGAACATGGCTACGTCATCGAGATCCACGGTGACCCTTCGGTGCGCGTGCGACTCGAGCCGATTGCCGAGCATTTCGACGGTGCGTTGACTACGGCGATGCCCGCGGTCAACGCAATCCCCGCGGTGTGCGCAGCGCCGCCGGGCGTGGTCAACGCCATGGAGCTGCCTTTCGTGCGCGGCGCGCATCTCGTGAACGTGGGCGCTGATGTCTGATCGACGCCTCGAGGGAAAGGTCGCGGTGATCACCGGGGCGGGCTCTGGCATCGGCCGCGCCACCGCATTGCGTTTCGCCCTCGAAGGCGCGCGGGTGATCGCGAACGACATCGATTTGGACGCAGCGCAACGTACCGTGGCCGAAATTGCCGCAGCGGGCTACGTCGCCCACGCACACGGCGGCGACGTAGGCGACTCGACATACGTGGATGCGCTCGTCGCGTTCGCGGTCGAACAACACGGTCGACTCGACGTGATGCACAACAACGCCGGCTACGGACGACCAGACCACGCCGCTGATGTCACCGACGCCGGATTCGACGAGATGATCCGCATCAACCTGAACGCTGTTGTGTATGGCACGCGCGCTGCGCTGCGATTCATGATGCCCCAAGTTGGCGGTTCGATCATCAACACCTGCTCCAACGCCGGGTTGGGCGCGGCGGCCGATCGCATGGGTTATGGCGTGGCAAAAGCTGCGGTGATCAATCTGACCAAAAGCACCGCGGTCGACTACGGCCGATACGGGATTCGGGCAAATGCAATCTGTCCGGGGCCGATCGAGACGCCCGCGTTCGTTCGGTTCGCGCCCGACCTCGCGTACTACGCGGCGCAGATCCCCATGCGGCGACTCGGGCGCGCCGACGATGTGGCCGCGCTCGCAGTGTTCCTCGCGTCGGACGATTCGGCGTACGTGTCGGGCACGGTGATCCCGATCGACGGCGCGATGATGGCCCGCCTGCCCGCGCCCTACCTCACTGCCGACGACGTGACCGGCGGTGCCGGGTAGGCTTCCTGCACACCGTAGGCCGAGGAGCACCCATGAACGAGCAGCCCACCTATCTCAAGTTGTTGTGCGGCATCGCCAACGCCGAGTCCGACGCCCACTGCTACCTGACGGCGTGGCGTGACACCACGGCTGACGCCGACCTGCGCTCGATCCTGAGCACTGTCGCGAGCCGCGAGGGCGAACACGGCATGAGCTTCGCCAAGCGCGTCATCGAGCTCGGCTTCGACTTCGAGCGAAAAGAATCCGCGATGCTGGCCGAGAAGATGACGGTGGCCCGCAGCGCTTGTAGCGACATGGAAAAGGCCCAGCACTTCGGCCTCGATCGCGCCGAGGAGACCTTGACGTTCTTCGACACCGTCTTCAAGGATCACTCGATCGACATTCGCACCGGCGAGCTCATGGGTCGCTACATCGCCGAGGAACACGACACCGCGCGCATGGTCAAGCGTTGCTACGACACCATGTGTCTGCAAGGCGCTTCTGCGACCCCAGCAAGCACCACATTGGGGAGCCTCGAGACCAAAGTCGACGCGCTGTGCCGAACGGTCGACGAGCTTCGCCAGATCGTGTGCGCGCAAACGATGCCGGCCACGGTCGCGTAGCACCCTCGCGTCGCACCAGTGTGGTGCGACGCCGCGGCCGAACGAGCGCTGTCAGACGCGCGTTGCGGCCCGCACAACATCAGCATCGACGTCGGCGATGACATCGCCGGTCGCGTCGAGGTCGTAGTACTCGATGCCCTCGGACACCA
>JAYUFA010000138.1:0-41664 GCA_043738925.1 Actinomycetota bacterium | reverse complement strand
TCTCGCAGCCGCGCCGCGAGCTCGAACTCGAGATCGCGAGCCGCGGCGCGCATGCGCTGTTCGAGCGCCTCGACCACCGCGTCCGTGTCGCCGTCGAGAAAGCCGAGCAAATCATCGACGAGGCGGTCGTAGCCGATGTTGTCGATCTCTCCGACACACGGCCCCGCGCACTTTTCGATGTGGAACAACAAGCACGGTCGACCGAGACGTTCGTGATGAGCAAACTTGTTGTCACTGCACGTGCGAATCGGAAACGTACGCAGCAACAAGTCGAGCGTCTCGCGGATCGCGTACGCGTGACCGAACGGGCCGAAATATCGGATGCCCTTCTTCTTCGCGCCGCGCATCACGAGCGCACGCGGCCATTGATCGCCGATGGTCACCGCGAGGAACGGATAGCTCTTGTCGTCAACCAGTCGGATGTTGAAACGTGGTCGGTGCAGCTTGATGAGCGAGTACTCGAGCATGAGCGCTTCGAGCTCGTTCGTGACCTGAATCCACTCGACGGTCTCGGCGGTGGCAACCATCTGCGCCGTGCGTGGCGGCAGGTAGGTCGGGTTCTGGAAGTAGTTCGACAGTCGCTGGCGTAGCGACTTGGCCTTGCCGACGTACAGTATCCGGCCGTCGCGGTCCTTGAACTGGTATGAACCGGGAGCGTCAGGGATCGTTCCGGTGGGCGGGCGTTCGAGCACTCCCCCATCATCGCCGAGCGACGGGCGAACATGGCGCGCTATAGTGCCTCGCATAACCGGCCAGGAATTCCGGTTGACATCGAGGGTGCACCAATAGGCCACCCTCATAGGTTCCGTGACCGACAACCCCGTGGCGTGGCGTCCTGGCTGCCCCCACCGGTCATCAGCGGACCCTTTCCGAAGGGGGCTCACCCAACTCATGCTGCGACTCCAGCTACCGCTACCGGCGCGCTACAACGACGCGAGCCTCGACGAGAACGCGGCGCGTGTCGCTGCCGCGAAGGCCACTCTGGGCTCACGAGTGCTCATCCTCGGCCATCACTACCAGCGTGACGAGGTCATCCGATTCGCCGACGCGCGCGGTGACAGCTATCGGCTCAGCGTGCTGGCACAGCAGCACCCCGAGGCCGAGTACATCGTGTTCTGCGGCGTGCACTTCATGGCCGAATCCGCCGACGTGCTCACCGGACCACACCAACAAGTCATCCTCCCCGACCTCAATGCCGGCTGCTCGATGGCCGACATGGCCGACATCGATGAGGTCGAGTTGACCTGGGAGGAGCTCGGCCGGGTCGTCGACATCGAACGCATGGTGCCGATCACGTACATGAACTCATCGGCTGCGCTGAAGGCCTTCGTCGGGCGCAACGGTGGCGCGGTGTGCACCTCGACCAATGCACGCGCCGTCATCGAATGGGCTTTGGGTCTCGGCGACGAAAAGGCGCCCGGCGGCCGGGGCGACAAGCTGCTTTTCTTTCCCGATCAGCACCTCGGCCGCAACACCGGCTACGCGCTCGGCTATGACGCAGCGAACATGCGCGTTTGGGATCCGCGTCGCGACCTCGGCGGCCTCACCGAAGCAGACTGCAAGGAATCCACGTTCCTGTTGTGGAAGGGCCACTGTTCGGTACATCAGCGCTTTCAGCCCGAGCACGTGCGCGAGTTCCGCGCCGCACATCCACACGGACTCGTGATCGTGCATCCCGAATGCGCGCGCGAGACCGTTGAACTCGCCGATCAGGTCGGGTCGACCGATTTCATCATCAACGCTGTCGAAGCGGCACCGGCGGGCACGGTCATCGGCATTGGTACCGAGATCCACCTTGTGCAGCGGTTGGCGAACGAGCACCCGACCAAGACGATCGTGTCACTCGACCCACTCGTCTGCCCGTGTTCGACCATGTTCCGCATCGACTTGCCGCATCTCGCCTGGGTGATGGACAAGCTGGTCGACGGCACGGTGGTCAACAAGATCTCGGTCGACGCCGACACCGCCGAATGGGCGCGCGTGGCGCTGCAACGCATGCTCGACATCACCTAACGGAGTCGCCGCGTTCGATCTGTGTTGTCATCGACTCGCGGACGGCGCGCTCGCTGCTCGCGAACGTGACGAACAGCGCTTCGTCGCTGCGGTGAAACACGGCGAGATCCCAGAACATCATCGATCGCTTGGCGGCGACATAGTCATGCAAGTCGTCGAGCAGGCGAGCGTCGTCGAGCGAGCCGGTGAGCGCCATGTCACCGACGTTGTCGTAGGCGACGAATGATCCGTAGCCAACGTCGCGTAGCCAGTCGAGCGAAGCCCGCGCGTCGAAGCCTTGCGCTGCAACCAGCGTCGGGTCGTATTCCAGAAACAGCACTGGCCGCGCGCGGCGGAGCAACGCCGTTGCACCGGCGAGCACTTCGAAGTCGACGCCGTCGACATCGATCTTCAGCAGGCGAGCTCGCTCGAAACCTGGGGTGCGGGCGACGACCTCATCGAGCGGCTCCAGGGCGATGGCCGAGTCACCCGCGACCAGGTGACCCGTGCCTCCGGCACGCGCGATGGCACCAGCGATGACGGACGCTGATCGCCCCAGGAATGTCTGTACGCACACGACATCGCCGAGAACCGGCGCATTGACCTCGAGCAGCGAGAAGTACCGATCGTCCGCTTCGACGCACAACACCGGAGCGGACGTCACCGTACGGAGCTGCGCGACCGTGTCTCCGACGTTGGCGCCGACGTCGATGATCGTGAGATCGGGCTCACGCTCGGCCAAGAACTTCGAGAGACGGACGAGGTTCGCGCCGTAGTTCTGGTAGCGCGCCAGATAGTCGGGCAAGCGATGCGACAGTGGCATCGCGATCGTCACGTCACCAACTTGGCGTGTGATCACCGGATCACGCTCGCCAAGGAGCGCTCGACGCGTCGCTGCGAGCGCGAACTGTCCGACGTGGCGTCGTGAGCGCGAGTGTTGGATGTCGAGCGCGCTATCGATGAACCGCTGACCGACCAGCGACCGCAAACCCTGAGCACGTGACGGACTCATCACGACGACACCCTTTCGAACGATCGAACGAAACGCGCATAGGGCAGGCCGACACAGACGATGTACGCGACCACGGACCCCCACAGGACGCCTGCCACGCCCATCGTTCGGGCCAATTCGATGCTCAACGCGAGGTTGCACAGAGCCATCGCTGACGCAACGATCACTTGCATCCGCACGACGGCCAGACCATTGAGCGCCATCGCGACCGCGTTGCCGGTCGCAAGCACAACGCTCCACGCGCCGAACGCGAGCAGTACCCCCGATCCCGGGCACACCGCGTCATGCGAGAGCAGTCGCACGAGGCGACCGCTGACGGCAACCAGCAGGACGCTCACCGCGACCGCACCGACGAACACCGATCGCACGGAACGCACGAGCGTGCTTCGTATCCATTCGATGTCGCCCGCTGCCGCGGCTTCCGCATACGCAGGCCAGAGCGGCCGCAGCAGCAACGCCGCGCCGGCCGGCACGATCGCGAAAATGTCCGCGGCGAGTGCGTACTGCGGAACCGCGTTGATCCCGATCACATTGGCCACCACGAACTGATCAGACGTATACGCGACAGCTACTGCGAGCTGAAGCACGAAGAACAGCGAGCCCGTTCGCACCAAGAGCCGGCCAAGCGCGGGGTCGTACCGGCGGTTCCGTCGCATCTCGGGACACCAGCGACACAGCAGCAGCGTCGACGAGGCAAGCCGCGCGAACAACGGACCGCCGAGATACGCGCCGGTCAGGATCGCAACATCGGCCCGATAGAAAGCGGCCACCGCGACGAAAGCGAGTGACAGTATCCAACCGATGGCCGTCGCGTAACCGACACGATCACCCCGTTGTACGCCGAGGTTGACGCGATCGACGAGGCTCAGTGGCATCTCGATTGCGGTCGCGACGACGAGCACCACGACGCACGCTGCCGCCGAGCCACCGAAGGATCGCGAATCGAGAATTGCTGCCCACGGTACGAGGTTCCTGCACACGACGACCGTCACCGCGATGACGGCGGCGACACCAATGAGGAGTCGCAAGGCAGCCGCAGCGAGACCGGCCGTACGCTCGTTGTCGTCGTGTGCGTGCGCCGCGCCGATCAACGTGACGAGAGCGCTCCCCACTCCGAAGTCGAGTGGTTCGAGCAACGCTGCGCCCGCCATCATCGTCGCAAACAGCCCGAAGCGAGCTGTGCCGAGGTAGCCAATCGTCAGAGGTACCGTTGCCATGCCGACGATGAACGATGCCGCGCTACCGACGGCCATCGCGAGCGACGCTCGTCTGGCCCAGACGCGACGGGTACGAGCACGCTCCGTCGGACTGCTGTGCTGTCGCCCGTTGTGCTCGAGCGTGCCTGAAACGGTCATCGCCCGCTCCGGCCTATCACCGTGCGGATTGTGCGCACGACGATCCGCAGATCGAGCGCAAGCCGCTGATGTCGCAGATAGTAGAACTCGTATTGGAGCTTCTCGAGCGCGTCCTGGTCGGTCGATGCATAGCCGTACTTGACCTGTGCCCAGCCGGTGAGCCCCGGGCGTACAAGGTGTCGCAACGGGTAGAACGGCAGCTTTTCTGTGAGCTCGTCCACATAGCGGGGTTGTTCGGGCCTCGGACCCACAAGCGACAGGTCGCCGCGCAAGATGTTCACCATCTGTGGTAGCTCGTCGAGATGTGAACGCCGAAGCACGTTGCCGAACGCGGTGACGCGTGGATCACCCGGAGTCGTCCAATCGGCCTGTTGATCGTCGGATGCTCGCATCGTGCGCAGTTTCAGCATGACGATGGGTCGACCGTTCTTGCCCACTCGCACCTGTCGAAACCACAGCGGCCCGCGATTCGCGAGCGCGTTGCCGATTACCACGAACGGGATGAGGAGAGCGAGCAGCACACACCCGACGAGCCCCGCCACCACGTCGAAAAACCGTTTGACGCGCACGTACCGAATGCGGTGTACCTCGCCGATGTCGAACATCAACGACACACGTTCCAGCTCTGACAATGGCAACTTGCCAAGCCACTCCTCGTAAAACAGCGAGAGCGTTCGCACCCGCACTCCGCCCGCGTGCAACAAGGCGGCCTGTTCGACCACGCTTCGATCGAGCTGCGCGACACGATCCAGGACGATCACCGTGGCGTCACCCGCCACTACGGCGTCGCGCAGCGGCGATCTGCCGTCGAGCGTCCCTACTGCCTCAACTGGGGTCAGCACGTCGACAATGACAGCAGCGCGCTCCGCACCCGAGTCGAGCTCGGCGGACAAGTCGGCGGCATCGGTCCAGCTACCGACCACCACAACCCGGTCGCGGGCGAGCGACCGATCCCGCTCATCGATCAACAGCCCGCTGCAAAACACGTTCCACGGCACCATCAACAAGCAACTGCCCAAGACCACTGCGCGGGGTAACAGCGCCTGGCCCACAATGAGTTGCAATACCGAGATGGCGACCAGGCTGACGCCGAAGGAGCCGATTGCGACGAAGGCCGCGTGGCGGCGTGTGCGCGGCACTTCGGGAAGGCCGAGTGCATAGCTCGACAGCACAAGCGAAGCGCCAAACGCGCACGTCCACCCAAAGCGGCTTGTGCTGACGACGCCATACGGCGGCGAGGCGAGTTGGGCGGCGTGATACCACGCGGCGGCCACCAGCCATGCGACGGTACCGCCGGCCTGCAGCGAGCGGACCATGCGAATGCTCATGGCGTGCCGCCAAGCGCGCGTGATGAACCCATGCACTCCTATCGGCCCCGAGGGCAAGGTTCTGATCTGTTTGGTGCGACGACGCGAAGTCACACGCAGGACGAGCGTTCTCGACAGTCCGGTTCAGTTCGCGACCCTCGCCGCCGATAGTTCATGGATCAACCGAGCTGGGAGTCACGTGTCCGATCTCACCTTGTTCGCCACGCCGAAGCCGTTCCGCGGGCAGTTCGACCGTATCCAGCGCAACGCAATTCGTACCTGGGCTGCACTCGGATCTGACGTCGACGTAGTACTGATCGGCGATGACGAGGGCACCAGCGAGGCCTGCGGAACTCTCGGCGTTCGCCACGTGCCGAATGTTGAGCGAAGCCCGAAGCACGTGCCTTTGCTGAGCGACCTGTGGTCCATCGGCCAAGCCGTCGGCGACGCCCCGACGTGCGTCTTCTCCAACGCCGACATCATGTTCGGTCACGATCTCGTTCCCGCGCTGCAAGCCGTTCGCGACGCGATCGACGGCCCATATCTCGTGATCGGTCAGCGCTGGGATCTTGATATTCACGAGGACATCGATGTGTCGGCGCCAGACTGGGATCGCGCGCTGCAGCAGCGCGCCAAGCGCGATGGTCGCTGTAACTCACCCCTTTGGGTCGACTGGTTCGCCTTTGCACGGGGTCAGTACGTCGACCTGCCACCGTTTGTCGTGGGGCGTCCCGGCTACGACCATTGGATCGTGTGGCACACACTGACGCGCGGCATACCAGTGATCGACGCAAGCGACGCGGTCACGGCTGTACACCAGCATCACGACTATTCGCACGGCGGTTCACACCAAGACGTGTGGTTTGGAGAAGACGCTGCGACCAACCGTCGTCTGCTGGGTGATCGCGCGCACATGCGCCACATCGGCCACGCGACGCATCGGCTCGACGCAAGCCTGGCGATGTCGGAGGCGCGCGGCGCGAAGTATGTGCTGTCGCGAGCGCATAGCCGCCTCGCTCCGCTGCTGGAGCGCACGATGCGTGTACGCCACCGTTTCGGCATCGACGCCGATCACCTGCAAGCACTGGCCGACACCGTCAAGCGCAACGGCACGAATGTCTAACCTGACTGCTGAGGCTGGTGACGTGCGAACCCGACCGCCCACCCGGAGACCACGCCCCACCACCAACTCGCACCGACAACCGCGTTGACGGCGAGGGCTGCCACGCGCTCGGTCGGGGTGGCGACGCCGGCGCCGCCGGTCAGGTCGATTGCCAGTACAGCGATGAGGCCGGTGACCACCACCGGTATCGGTCCGAATGCTGCCGCAGCCACGGCGCCGCCTGCGACGAGCACTGGCGGCGCTACGACAAGAGCCACGTGACGCACCGCCGGCCGGCGCCCCCGGGCCCACCCATCGGCCTTGCCTCGGCCATACCCCACGAACTGCCGAGCGACACGTCGCAGGTCAGCGCGCGGGAGGTAGCCCGATTGCAAGGACGCGTCGAACCACACGAGTCTGGCGTCGCGTCGAAACCGCTCGTTCAGTTCGTAGTCCTCATTGATGCCCGTGGTGACATCCCATCCCCCAATCGCCCGGAGATCGGCCGTGCGAAACGCGCCCATCCACACCGTGTCGGTGGCTCCGCTGCGTGCTCCACGGCGGTAGCGGGCGAGGCCCATGAGCCAGCGGTTGTTGCAAGCGCGCGCGATCGCGCGGGCGCGCAGTTGATCGCTACGCGGCATGGTCACCTGCGCGCCACCGACGACGCCGACCTCGGGCCGGTTGCGCAGCGTGTCAACGCAAGCCGCGACATAGCCGGGACCAATGCGGCTGCGCGCGTCCACGCGCACGACGTAATCGCCGCGCGCAGCGGCCAAGCCGACGTTCAAACCGGCCGACGTGCGTCTCGCCGAGTTCTCGCAAAGCACCAACGTCAGCCCGAGGTCGTGGGCCGCCCTCTTGGCCTCCGGAACCGTATCGTCGGTCGACACCGCGTCGACGAGCAACACTTCGAGCTGGCTGAGGTCGTAATGCTGCTGCGCGATCGCGGCGAGGCAGCCGCCAATATCCTTCTGCTCGTCGAGCGCGGGGATCACCACCGTCACAAGCGGCATCTGCCCATCGCCCAGCTGCTTCATCGCAATACCGTCGAGTCGGCGCCGATTGCCTGCTCGAACGCTCGCAAGTAGCGGTCTCCCATCGTCAGCCAGGAGAACTGCGCGATGTGCGCCCGACCACGTTCAACACACAAGTCGCGAACGATCTCATCGGACCACAAGGTCCGGAGCGATCCGGCCATCGATTCGGCATCACGCGGCGCGAACCGCAGGGCGGCGTCACCCGATACGGCGTCGAGGATCACACCGATCGAGCACGCGACGGGAACATCGCGATCCATCGCCTCGACCACCGGATAGCCCCAGCCCTCGAACAACGAGGGGAACACGAGGCACCGTGCGCCGCTCCAGAGCGAGTCCATCGTGGCCGCGTCGACGAAGCCCGGAAACGTGACGAGATCGCCGACACCGAGCGCATCCGCATGACGACGAAGACGTTGTGTCGCGTCGCCAGTCGCGCCGGGACACACGAGCGGAATGTCGATGCCGTCGGAACGGAGCATCGCGAGCGCCTCGAACAACGTGCGGTGGTTCTTGTGTGGCCACGCCTGGCCGGGGAAGAGCGCGAACGGGCGGACCGTCAACCGTGGCGTTTCGGCCGAGGGCTCGGGCCGAACGCTCGGCGCCCAAGGCGGGATTACGACGATACGAGCCGGGTCGACTGCGTACGCCTCGGCCAGGTCGAGCGCCGCCCAATCGGTGAACACCACCACCACCGCCGCCGCTTCGCAATAGGCGCGGTACTCGATCTCGCGACGATGGCGCTCCGCGGGTCGAAAGAACTCCGGCAGGTGACGATGCTGTAGATCGTGCGGCAGGTACACGAACGGCGTTCGGCACAGCTCGGCCCGTTGGGTTGCAAAGAGCACCACGTCCGCACCGGTCGACTCGAACGTGCCTGACGAAGCTCGCGGTCGCGCTCGTCGATTGCGTATATCGACCGCCGCGGCGACCGCTCGTCGGCCGGCCGGGTGGCCACGCAAACGGCGGGCGATACGCCGGCTACCGCCAACTGGCAGGTCGAGGAACGCCGCATCGCTTCCACCTGCGTCTCGCAGCCAGCCGTCGAGCCCCGTCATGGTGACGAACGTTCGCTCTGGCCGCAACGTGGCGTCGACGGCACACAACGCCGTCGCTATCGCGATCAGACCTTGCTGCACTCCACCGGCACGGCCGTTCTCGACCCGTGCGTCGATTGCGACGCGCATCGATCAGCGTCCGGGACGCAATGAACGACCGACCTGTCGCCCCGCGAAATACAGGATCATGCGGTCTCTATCGGCAGATCACGCCCGCTTCTTACGACCTTTCCCTGGTGCCGTCTCCACGACCTGCGCGGCCGCCGCGAGCGCTGGCAGCAGGGGCTTGAGAAACCGGCCGGTGTGGCTCGTCGCGTGCGCAGCGACGACCTCGGGCGGACCTTCACAAACCACCAAGCCACCACCGGAGCCACCCTCGGGCCCGAGATCGATGAGCCAGTCCGCAGTTTTGATCACGTCGAGATTGTGCTCGATCACAACCACCGAATTGCCTTGGTCGACCAAGCGCGTCAGCACGGTGAGCAGCTTGCGTACATCCTCGAAGTGCAGCCCGGTGGTGGGCTCGTCGAGGATGTAGATGGTGTGGCCGGTCGACCGCTTGGCCAGCTCGGTGGAGAGTTTGACGCGCTGCGCCTCGCCGCCCGACAGCGTGGGCGCACTTTGGCCGAGCCGCACGTAACCGAGGCCGACGTCGACAAGCGTGATCATGTGGCGGGCGATGTTCGGCTGGTTCTGGAAAAACTCCGCTGCCTCCTCGCACGACAGGTCGAGTACCTCGCTGATGTTCTTGCCCTTGAACAAGATGTCGAGAGTGTCGCGGTTGTACCGCTTGCCCTTGCACACCTCGCACGGCACATACACGTCGGGCAGGAAGTGCATCTCGATCTTGATCGTGCCGTCGCCCTGACACGCCTCGCAGCGGCCACCCTTGACGTTGAAGCTGAATCGACCCGGCAGATACCCGCGCACCTTGGCCTCGGTGGTGTCGGCGAACAGCTTGCGGATGTTGTCGAATACACCGGTGTACGTGGCGGGGTTGCTGCGCGGCGTACGACCGATCGGCGACTGGTCGATGTTGATCACTTTGTCGAGCAGGTCGACGCCTTCAACACTCTTGTGTAACCCGGGAGGCGTCTTCGATCTGTAGATCTTCTGCATCAGCGAGTGGTAAAGGATCTCGTTGATGAGTGTGCTCTTGCCCGAACCCGATACGCCGGTGACGGCGACGAAGCAGCCCAGCGGAATCTCGACATCGATGTTGCGCAGGTTGTTCTCGCGCGCACCGCGCACAACGAGGCGTTGTTCGCCCGGCGTGCGGCGCTTCTCGGGCACGGGTATCGAGCGGCGGCCCGACAGGTACTGTCCGGTCACCGACTCCTTGTTCTTGAGGAGCTGCGCTACGGAACCGGCATGCACGATGTACCCGCCGTGCTCGCCGGCGCCGGGGCCGATGTCGACGACGTAGTCGGCCACCTTGATGGTCTCCTCGTCGTGCTCGACGACGAGCACGGTGTTGCCAAGGTCGCGAAGCCGAAGCAGTGTCTCGATGAGACGCGCGTTGTCGCGTTGGTGCAAACCGATCGACGGTTCGTCGAGCACGTAGAGCACACCGACGAGACCGCTGCCGATTTGCGACGCGAGACGAATGCGTTGCGCCTCGCCGCCCGCAAGCGTGCCTGCGTTGCGCGACAACGTGAGGTAGTCGAGACCGACATCGAGCAGGAAGCCGAGCCGTGCGCTGATCTCCTTCAACACCTGCTCGGCGATGATGGCCTCGCGCTCGGTGAACACGAGCGAGGCCAACACCTTGGCTGCCTCGCCGATGGGCATCGCGCACACTTCGGAGATGTTGTAGCGCCCGATCGTTACTGCGAGCGACAACGGCTTGAGCCGCGCGCCCCCACAGTCGGGGCACGCAACCTCGCGCATGTACCCCTCGATCTGCTCACGCATCGAGTCGCTCTCGGCTTCGGAGTGACGACGCTTGAGGTACGGGATGATGCCCTCGTATTTGGCGTTGTAGGACCGCGTGCGTCCGTATCGGTTGCGATAGCGGACCTCGACGCGATCCTTTTTCAAGCCGTACAGGAACACCTTTTGGGTCTGCTTCGACAACTCATCCCATGCCGTGGCGTTGCTCACCTCGAGTTCTTCGCAGACCGAGTCGAGCAGTCGATGGAAGTACTGGCTGTGGCCACTTGACCAGGGAGCGATCGCGCCCTCGGCGATCGATAGCTCGGGGTTGGGTACGACCAGCTCGGGGTCGACCTCGAACACCGTGCCGAGACCCGCGCAGTGCTCGCACGCGCCATACGGCGAGTTGAACGAGAAGTTACGTGGAGCCAACTCCTCGAAACTCTTCCCGTCGCTCGGGCGCGCCAAATGCTGCGAGAAGATAATCGTTTGCGGCTCGACATCGCCGACGGCACCCTTGCCCGGCAGGATCTCGATTTCGGCGACACCGTCGGCGAGCCCAAGTGCGGTTTCCATCGACTCGGTGAGGCGGCGTTCGAGGCCATCGCGCAGCACGAGGCGATCAACGACAACCGTGATGGTATGCATGTCGTAGCGGCCGAGGTCGAGCTGCATCGACGCGCCCAACTCGATGAGTTCGCCGTCGACGATGGCGCGGGCGAAGCCTTTTGATGCGAGTTCGGACAGCAACGTGTCGTATGTGCCCTTGCGACCCCGCACCACGGGTGCAAGCACTTGGAACCGCGTGCCTTCTGGCAGCGTCAATATGCGATCGACGATCTGCTGCGGTGTCTGGCGAATGAGCTCCTCGCCGGTGTCGGGATCGTGCGGGATGCCGATGCGCGCGTACAACAACCGCAGGTAGTCGTAGACCTCGGTGATGGTGCCGACGGTGGAACGCGGGTTCCGTGACGCCGACTTCTGGTCGATCGAGATCGCGGGCGACAGGCCCTCGATGAAGTCGACATCGGGCTTGTCCATCTGGCCGAGAAACTGGCGCGCATATGCCGACAGCGACTCGACGTAGCGACGTTGGCCTTCCGCATAGATCGTGTCGAACGCAAGCGATGATTTGCCCGAACCGGACAAGCCAGTGAACACGATAAGGCGATCGCGCGGGAGGGTCAGATCGACGTTGCGGAGGTTGTGCTCGCGGGCACCGCGGATGATGAGCTGCTCGGCCACGGCGCGAGCCTAGGCCCCGAAGCCCACGAACACGTGTTTGGTAGCGCCTATCTCGCTGTGAAGGTGACCACACCAACGTCGAGCGTGACGCGACGACCGAAGGGCACGTCGACACTCACGCGGGTTACGCCGTTGGTGGCTACGTACCACGGAGCAAGTTGGTCGATCGCCTGCTTCGGCCGTGGGGTGATCACCGTCAACATCCGGATGCCGGCGTTGCGCATACCGGAAGCCACCGGTGCGAGATTGCCCTCGTCGGTCACCCATCGTTGATCACGCACGAGGGGCCACAACAGGCGCCCGAACGCGCGGTCTCCGGCAATGACCACAGGACGCGGGTCACCGTCGCCTGGCGCGGCACCTGCCGTTGCTACCGCGACAGCTTGCTGTGTCGCGGCGGCGAACCGATGGTCGGCAAGAAGTGACGACGAGGCCATCGCCGCCAGCGCGAAAGACACACCGATCGTGCCGACCAGCGCCGATCGGCGCGTTGCAACGGGGAGCGACGCGTAGGCACGCGAGAGTCCAACCGCCGCGAGCGGAGTCACCATCGGCAAGCCGACCGCGAAGTACCGCCCGCCCCACGCGCTCCCTGCATCGCCGTACTGGGTCGCAGCGACTGCGATCGCGAAGAGTGTCGCGGTCACCGCGGCGACCACCGCAGCCGGTTCGGCCCAGAACGAACGATCGATGAGGAGCAGGCCGGCGAACATCACCGGTGCCGTGAGCACCATCGCGGGAACGAGCGTGTGTGGTGCGAGCACGAACGCCGCCGTCGCGCACAGGGCCGCGCTGACGGCGAGCCGTCCCACGTACGCGTGCCGGGCGGGTCGCCGCGCACAGCGCGCTGCGGCGGCGGCCGACGCCAACGTGGCCATCAGCAACAACCGCGGCGCGGGCGCAATGTCTGGGAGGCGAAGAAACGCGTTGACCAGACCGTGCCATCGTTCGACCACGAACGAGCCGTGGCGCGCTATCGAGAACGTTTGCGATGCGCCGCCGACCGTGTGGCCCTGCCAAAGCGCGTCAAGGCGATAGCCGAACACCGTTGTGCAGGCAACAGCGAGACCGATCCAAGTATCGCGTCGTGATCCACGCCGAAGGCCGGCGAAGGCGAACGCGATGCAAAGCGCGCCGCCGAACAGCACGGCCTCGTTCCGCAGCAGCTGTGCAGCGAGCAGGCAAAGCAGGCCGCCGAGCACGGCGATGCTGCGACCGCGCCGGCGTCGCGAGACGAGCATCAGCACCGCGAAGCCCAACAAGGCCGCCGCCAAGGAATGCGCTAACACGAGATACCCGTCGTAGAACAGCGGCGTTGCGGCCCCCGTCAGCCACAACGCAACACGGTCCGCGCGACGATCGATCCGACGCGCGATCAACGCCGCCGCAAGCGCAGCTGCCAGCGTGCCAAACACCGAGACCGCGATTGTCGCGGGCACACCACCTTCGCGGTACGGGCCCACCAGCAGCATGGAGTACAGCGGATGCTTCGCCAGTGGCGCGTAGTCGTCAGTGCCCGGCCGTCGTAGCGACAAGTCAATCGGAAAGGCCGCGCCGACCGTGGTCAAGGCCGGAAACGGATGCGGCATCAGCCATCCGCGTCCGGAGTTGAGCGCGTCGATCTGCGCGAGCGCCGCACCCTCGTCGGAAATCGATGGTTGACCCGGCCGCACCACGGCGAATACCAAGAACAGAGCGATAGCCAGTGCACCGACATGTATCCACAATGACGACCACTGCTTGAAGAACGCCAGAAGGGCTGGTGATTCGGGACCGTCATCGCCCACGACCGGCCGCTCGCTCACCTGCGTGCTCATCGTGGACCTATCGGCTTGCTCGCGCAGCGGTTGAGCGGCGAGCCGCGGTCGCGACCGCCTCAGACGCCTCAGGTCAACGGTCGCGATGTCGATGGTTTGTAGAGATGACCGCCACGCAAACGCCGCCCCACGATCGCGCGCCTGCGCCCGAGCGGGCGCGCGCGTCCGACCGCGCCACGCAGCTGTTGGTGGCAACGATCGTGATGATCCCGCTGGCCGTGGGCTGGGTCGTGTGGTTCGCACCCGGCGCCGCTGACGACTTCAATCGACGTGTCACGCTCTCACCGTTCGATGTCGCATTGAGCGCACTGGTCATCGTCTGGCTGCGCGAGGTCGCACCGAAGGCACGTGCTGATCCGCGTCCACGCGCATCTGCCGGCGTCGTCATCGCGAGCGCGTTCGTCGCCGTGTTTGCGATCTCGTTGGCCGTGCACCCGTCGTGGCGTGGCATCGAATACGCGGTGCGACTGTTTGCGTGTGTTGCCCTCGTCGATGTCATTCGCCGCTTGTCGACACGAAACCTCCGCAAGATGTGCGTCGCGCTGACCGTGTGCGGGGTCGCCGAGGCGATCCTGGCAATGGCGCAAGTCGTTGCTGGTCATGGGTTTTCGCTTTACCCGATTGATCATGCTGGGCCTCTGTTTGCTTTCGGGGCCACGCACGCTGGTCGTGGAGGCTTGTCGCACCCGTACCACCTCACGGTATTTCTGTTGCTCGCCGCGTATGCGGCACTGGTCGCGGGCCGCGCGGATCGACCGTTCAACCTGCGGCTGTGGATGGCTGCACTCGCGTTGATCGGCGCAGGTCTCGCCGTCACGTTCTCGCGAGCCATGCTGCTCGCGTTGATTCCCGCGGCGGTCGTGTGGTGTTTCTCGCGTCGCGACAAAGCCGATTACACCACGCGACTACTCGTCGGTTCGCTGCTCTTCGGGCTCGCCGCGACCACAATCCTGTTCTCGAGCGGATGGTCGACCCGCGCTCAGCAGAGCGCCGGCAGCGGCGCGGACCGAGGCCGTGTCACGCTCGCCCGCCACGGCCTGGAGCTCGCCACCGAGCATCCGCTCACCGGCGTGGGCCCGGCGCGCTACGTGCTCGCTCTTGCCGAGCCGGGGCCACCCGACGGTGAGCTCCTGCCGTCGCACAACCTGCTTGTGCAAGCCGCAGCCGAGCTCGGCGTATTTGGCGCGTGTGTCGTGGCCGCAGCCTGTCTCTGGTATGCGAAGCGGATTGCGCGTCGCGGGGTACTCGTGTTGGGCGGCGCGTGGCTGCTCGTGCCGTTTGTGATGCTCGACTCGTACGCCTATGTCTTCCCGACCGGCATTGCGCTCAGCGCAATCTGGTTGGGCCTTCTGGAACACCCGCAGCTCGGCCCTCCCGCGATCTCCGGACGAAAGACCACCATAGGGGCGGTCACGTGACCCGAGAACGTGCCAACCAAATGCACGCAGCTACGCCGTGGCGGCGCATCGTGCACCTTGCGCTGCTGAGCACGCTCACGATGGCCGTGATCGTGCTGTGGGATGTGAACCGCACCGGCGCGCACCCCGCGAACTTGCTCCAGGGTGGCGCGCTTGGGCCGTCGGCCGCGTTGGTGCAACACGACTTCCCCGGTGTCGAATTGCCCCACGGCCTCGGCCTCGATGGTCAGCAGTACTACGCGATGGCGCGGAGCCCGGCGCATCTCGATGTGGCCGCAACGTCGCTCGATCGGCCCGCGTATCGATGGCAACGACCGCTGTTCGCGTGGCTCGCGCGCGTTGTGCATCCGCAAGGCGGTGGCGGTGCAAGTTTGGTCATCGCCTTCTTCGCGGTGGGTGTCGGCGCGCTGTTTCTCGGTGGTATCGGCGCGGGTGCGCTGAGCACTGCTCTTGGTGGCCGCGCATGGCCCGCCGCTGTCTTTCCCCTGCTGCCCGGCGCATACATGTCGCTGAGGGTGACCGTCTCTGATGCGCTCGCCATGGCACTGGTGCTTGTCGCTCTCGCGCTTGCGGCACATCGCCGCGCCGGCTTCGCAATCGGGGTTGCATGTCTCGCCGTGCTCACACGCGAGACCGCGGTGATCGTGTTCGTGGGATGGGCGATCGCGCGTCGCACTCGTTCCGACACGTTGCTCGCCGCAATACCGATCACGGCCGCAGGGAGCTGGGCACTCTGGCTGCGCATCACCCTGCCGGCGTCACCCCACGAAAAGGTCGACGAGCTCGGCGCACCCTTCAGCGGCTTGATCGGTGCCGTTCGCGACCATTGGCTCGCGGGCACGAATCATCTCGGCATGCTTTCCACCATCAGTGCGCTTGGCGTGACCGCGGTTGCGCTGCGGCGCACGCGCCGAAATCACCCCCTCTGGCCGGCGCTCGTGTGCAGCATCGCGTTCGTGTCGTTGATGAATCACAACGTGGTCGGCATCGACTTCGGCGCGACCCGCTCGACGATGCCGTTGTTGATGCTGGCAGTGTTGTGCCTCGCAACAAATCAGGCGCGTGTCGAGAAGTCGGCCCCCGCCGCGCAAGGCGCGGCTGGCATCGCGGGCCCGGACGCCGTGTCGGGAGCGCTCGCCAGTCGGTAGAGCAGCACGCTGCCGCCGAGATCACCTACGGGGCAATAGGCACGTAGCCACGACAACTGACCGCGATCGAGCGCCGTCAGGCGGGTCGCGCTCACCGCTATCCAGCCGCTCACTTGCGACGGGTCTGCATCACGCAGCTCACGAGTGCCCGCGGGGATGTCGTAGCCCCGCGGACGAAGCAAGGTCACCCAAGCTTGCGGATGCTGGCGTGCCCAGGTCTCCACGCGACCGTTCTCCTGGCCGTAGTCGAGGTTCGAATCACTCACCCACTGGTACGCCGGGTGAAACGGCGGAGCGGTCCACGCCAACGCATGCGCGCCCGCGCCGATCATTGCCGCGACCTGCACGCACGCGACGACGGCAACCAAAGTTCGTTGCGGACGCGACACGGCGCGGGCGATCACCGCCCCGACGCCGACAAACAGCAGTGCCAATGACGGCATCACGTAGCGCACCCCGAGGTTCAGCGGCTGCGCAACGACAAAGGCCGACGACACGAACATCGGACCGACCAGAGCGAAGGCGACGCGTCGCCGCTTGCTGCGCCCGAGCCGAAGCAGCCCAAAGGGGGTGAGTGCCATCGCCGCGAGCACGCCAGACGGCACCTTCGCCATGAGCACACCGGGGAAGTACCAGATGCGACTGCCGTTCCACGCATGGCCGAACAGATACGCCGGTCGATCGACAGACGTCACGACGAGATAGGCAAGACCGGCGCGATACTCGGTGGGAAACGGCACAGCCAGCGATGCTCGCGCGACCACCGATCGCGCCGACGCATCGGCGACGAGCGCCGACGATCGGGCTGCAAACTCCGGGCTCGGACCGGTGGGTGCGATCGCACGCGTCGCGATCCATACCCCTGCGAACCCCACCAGCACGACCGTTGCGCCACATCGCAACGCGGCGCGCCGATCGGTGCGCCAGACAACCGCCACGACAGCCACGGTCGCGTAGGCCCACAAGCTGAGTGCACTGTGGCGGGTGAGCAACGCCGCGGCGCAGCACGCGCCCAGCGCAACGGCGTTCGAGCGACCGGGAACGTCAACGAACATCAGCAATCTGTAGGCGACAACGAGAGTGGCGAGTGCGAACGCGATGTCAACACCGGCGAAGTGCGACAGGCCTACGACAACGGGTGTGCTCAGCCACATGGCCGCGCCTGCAGCGCCAGCGGTCGCGCCGTACATGCGTCGGCCCAAGAGGAGGATCAGCCACGCGCAAGCGAGGCCCTCCGCCAGTGGGGCGAGTCGCGCCAACAATACGACGCGGTCGAGGGTTCCCGCCGCCCGGTTGGCGCGCACGAAATCGTCGGCATAGCCGAACCAATCACCCGATCGCCACGAGTCGCCACGCGGCACGACAGGATGAGCCAACAGCGCAGGAAATGCGCTGACAACCTTCGGCAAGAACGCGTGCTCGGGGTTCATCCGGAGGTCGTGATGCACGAGCGTCGCGGTGCCCGAGCTGATGTCGATGACCTCGTCGACCGTCGGCGAGTCATGGGCCGCCTGCCAAAGGCCCGACACGAGGTACGTCACCACCGCGAGCACGAGCAGCAGGGCAGGGATCGGCTTCAGACGCGTGCCGAGAGGGGCCTCGACAGCGGCCGTAGTCGATGCGATCGCATTCGCGTTGACGTCAACACCGCCGGTGACGGCCTTTTCGGCTACCGCGCTCGTCCCACGATCAACGTTCCGCGTTCGGGTGAGCGCCACTCTTGCTCATCGGCGTTGCGGCAGCGTCCTTGAGAACTCGCGCTGAGTGCTTAGGCGCGGATGTCCTTGAGCTCGCGTTTGAGGTCGTTGATCTCGTCACGGATACGTGCTGCGTATTCGAACCGAAGGTCGGCGGACGCCTCGTGCATTTCCTCCTCAAGCGTACGGATCAGACGCTCGAGCTCGTCGCTCGGCAATTCGTGCAGAGCGACCGTGCCCGTGGGCTTGCGCCGATCGTCACGCATGCGCGAACGACGATCCTTCCCTGGCATCGGCGCCGACTCGTTGGGACGAATCAGCGACAAAATGTCGGTTACCGCCTTGCGAATGGTCTGGGGGTTGATGCCGTGCTCGATGTTGTACGCCTCTTGCACGCCACGGCGCCGCATGGTCTCGTTGATGGCTCGCTGCATGGAGTCGGTGACCTTGTCCGCGTACATGATGACCTTGCCATCGACGTTTCGCGCGGCGCGACCAATCGTTTGGATCAGTGACGTTTGGCTGCGCAGGAACCCTTCCTTGTCGGCATCGAGAATGGCCACCAGTGACACCTCGGGCAGATCGAGGCCCTCACGAAGAAGGTTGATGCCGACGAGAACGTCGAACTCGCCGAGGCGCAAGTCGCGCAGGATCTCGATGCGCTGGATCGTGTCGACCTCGCTGTGGAGATAGCGCACCCGCACGCCAAGCTCGAGGAAGTAGTCGGTGAGATCCTCAGCCATTTTCTTCGTGAGGGTGGTGACGAGCACCCGCTGTTCGGCACTGACGCGCTGGGTGATCTCTTCGAGCAGGTCGTCGATCTGGCCCTTGGTCGGCCGCACGACGATCTCGGGATCAATGAGGCCGGTGGGCCGAACGATCTGCTCGACGATCTGCTGGCTGACCTCGAGCTCGTACGGGCCGGGCGTGGCCGAGAGGAACACGCATTGGTTGATGCGATCGATGAACTCGTCGAACCGCAGTGGACGGTTGTCGCCGGCCGAGGGCAGTCGAAAGCCGTGTTCGATGAGGCTGAGCTTGCGGCTGCGATCACCCTCGTATTGGCCGTGCAGCTGCGGCACGCTCACGTGCGATTCATCGAGGACCACGAGAAAATCGTCGGGAAAATAATCGATGAGCGTGAAGGGCGGCTCGGTGGGTTCACGACCGTCGATGGGTGCCGAATAGTTCTCGATGCCGTTGCAGAAGCCGACCTCGCTCATCATCTCCAGGTCGTATTGCGTGCGCATCCGCAACCGCTGCGCCTCGAGAAGCTTGCCCTCGGACTCGAACTGGTGCAGCCGATCGCGCAGCTCGGCCTCGATACGCACCATCGCCGAACGCATGCGCTCCTCCCCCGCCACGTAGTGCGTGGCCGGGAACACGACCAACTCATCGAGTGACTGGAAGCGCTCGCCCGTGAGGGGATCAACCATGACGATTTCTTCGATCTCGTCGCCGAACAACGAGATGCGCACAACGCGCTGGTCGTACGCCGGATGCACTTCGAGGACATCACCGCGCACCCGGAACTTGCCGCGCACGAGGTTCATGTCGTTGCGTTCGTACTGCATGTCAACCAGTTGGCGAAGAATGCTGCGCTGATCGCGCACCTCGCCCTTCTTCAGCACCAGCAGCTGACCCTCGTACTCGATGGGCGAGCCGAGACCGTAGATACAAGACACCGACGCGACGATGATGGTGTCGCGCCGCGTGAGCAACGCGGAGGTGGCCGCGTGGCGAAGGCGGTCGATCTCGTCGTTGACGGAGCTGTCCTTTTCGATGTACGTGTCGGTTGCGGCCATGTAGGCCTCGGGTTGGTAATAGTCGTAGTAGGACACGAAGTACTCGACGCGATTTTCGGGGAAGAACTCACGCAGCTCATTGGCCAGCTGCGCAGCGAGCGACTTGTTCGGTGCGAGCACCAGCGTGGGCTTTTGCACCTGCTCGATGGTCCACGCGATCGTGGCGCTCTTGCCCGATCCGGTGATGCCCAACAGCGTTTGGAATCGATTGCCACACCAGAGGCCATCGGCGAGCGCTGCAATGGCCTTGGGCTGATCGCCGGCGGGAGCGAAATCAGAAACGACCTTGAACGGTCGATCGCCGGCGTTCGGTAGAGGTGGGCGCGAATACTTCTTCCATGGCACCCCGCGATGCTACCCACCCCCTGTGACATCGAAGGACGAGTGGTCAGGGCAGGCCGGTGAAGGCAGCTCGGTCGAGACCCAGGTGATGCCCTCGATTGTCGTCGAGCATCGACGCGAATTCGCCCCTGTCCGGCCCGCGCAGGATGACGTCGAAGGCTATGGGGGTGATCGACGCAGCGGATCGCGAGAGCCGATCGTGCACCGCGGCGCCGGTAGCGTGCTCGGCGTTGTCACACACGATCTCGACGACTGCGTGGTCGAGCAAGCCCGGTCGGCTGACCCGCAAGCGCCAGGAGATCACCTCGGGGTGCGCTCGCAGAACCTCGTCGAACAGATGCATTGGGACCCAGCGCCCACGTACGAGCACGTGCGAGCCGATCGTGTGCCGGGGCGGCCCGTCGAGCGAGGTGGTCACCATGCCGGTGCGCACCGGTTGGTCGTAGAGCGCCGATGTCCACGACGGCGCAACGACGACCTCATAGCAGCCCGTATCGCCAAGGGGTTCGAGCGAGTACTGCGCGCCGACATGCACCTGCGTGCACTCACCTCGCGGCGTGGAGGCAACGGCTGCACCAGTGGCTGGATCGATGTGCACCTCGGCGACATCGGCGCCAAACGCCGCCGCGAGGCGATCGAGCGCACCGTCGCTCGGAATCTCGCCGATCGCGAGGAGCAGACGTATACCGAAGCGATCGAGCGCGTAGCCGAGATCCTGCGCACGCTCGACGAGGTGCTCGGCACCGCACGGGGTCATGGCGAGCACCGTGCAACCGAGCAAATGCATCGTGCGCAGCAGCCGGACACGCCCCTGCGGTTCGACGTGCGCCACCGCGGACGACACCAGCGACGCGGCCTCCGCGAGCGGAGCAGCGTCGCTGCTCGCAGCAACCACGACCCGATCGGACCGATTCAAACCGAGCGACGACAGGGCCGACGCCGTGATCGACGCGACCGCACGCTGATCATCGGGCGTGAGCGGCACGACACAATCAAAGCTGCTCATGCGCAGTAGGCCACCGACCTCGCGTGGGTCGAGCAGGCCGGCAACATCGGTGCGATCAATGAGCGTGCGTGCCATTGTCAGTTCTCTCCTCTACGACGAATGGGCACCACGGGGCCTCCCGGTTTGGGACGGGGCAACGACATGATCCATTCCCAGCAGGCCTCGATCTGGGCGTCGAGCGCGTCGAGATCGCCACCATTGTCGACGATGAAGTCTGCGTGGGCGACGCGCTCCTCGCGACTCATCTGCATGGCGATTCGCGCTCGCGCGTCGTCACCCGTGAAACCGCGCTGCTCGACAAGACGTTCCACAGCCGTCTCAAGGTCAACATCGACCACGATGATGCCGCCGAGATGCTCGAAACCTGTCTCGATGAGCAGCGGTACATCGAGCAATACAGTCGCGTCCGAATCTGCCAGCAACGTACGGCGCCGTGTCATCTCATTGATTACCGCAGGATGAACGATGTCGTTCAACCGCGCGAGCATCGCTGCGTCACCGAACACGACACCCGCGACCTTGGCGCGATCGAGGCTGCCGTCTGCCTGGAGGATGTGGTCACCAAACGCTTCGACCATGTCCACGAGAACAGGTGATCCCGGCGCCTGCACATCTCGTACGACAGCGTCAGCGTCGATCAGCGTGGCGCCACGCGCTACGAGCGCCCGCGCGACGGTCGATTTGCCAGAGCCGATTCCCCCGGTGAGCCCAATTTCGATCACGAGGAGAAAGGGTTCGTACTCATAGGCGTTCTGGCGCACAGTATCGGTCTTCCGCCCGGATGAGACGCATCAAGGCGCCGTGGCGGATCCGCACCCACCAGGCCGATCGACCCGGGCCAAATGCATCAGTCGCGATCAGATCGGGACCGGGACTGCCGATAGATGAAGTGCCGCGCACGTGCAGGCAGTTTCCATCGAGGTGCAGGACCGATCGACACGCTGACCCCATCCGAGCATCGCCGCGACGCCACATCGATGCTGCCTGGAGCGTACGGGCCCGCGCACCGACGCTCGTCATGGCTGCAACCGCTTGCGCGTATCGGACGGGCCAGCGACGGCTATGACGGCGATGACGTGCTCGCCATCCTCGATCAGGTCGACCGTGTGCGCCCGTTCGGCCCAGCGCTGTTGGCAATCCGGTGGGGAACGACCATGGTGTCGATCGCGCTCGCCGGCCAGGCGTTCGCGGCCGCGGACTGGTGGGTCGTCGGGTGGTGCATGGTCATCGTATTGCACACCGTATTCCGCACGCTCAACCCGGTGCGCTACCTCGGCAACATCCAGAGCCTCACGGTAGTGCTCGCCGAGGTCGCGATCCTCGTTGCCGCGGTGACCGCGACCGGCTACTGGGCCTCCCCCTTCGTCTTCTCGCTTGCCACGTCGGTCATCGTCGCGGGATTCGCACGCGGATATGCGTTTGCGCTGCGCGTAGGGGTTGCTGCGTCGCTCGCGATCGGCATCCCATTCGCGTTGCAGCCGAACTACGGCGAAAGCGAGATCAAGGTCACCGTCCAATGGACGGTCATCATGCTGCTGGTTGCGGTGATCGCCGGGTACACCCGCCGCATTTCCGGCGAAGCCGATCGTCAACGTTCGCTTGCGCTCGATCGCTTGACGCGACTCTCCGATGCCAACGCGCTGCTCTT
The DNA here is from genome assembly GCA_043738925.1 of Actinomycetota bacterium. Taxonomy (GTDB): domain Bacteria; phylum Actinomycetota; class Acidimicrobiia; order Acidimicrobiales; family WLNW01; genus WLNW01. The sequence continues at coordinate 18,797 of JAYUFA010000138.1, read as the reverse complement.
CTCGCTGCACCGCGTCGCGCAGTCGTTGCCTGCATCGCTCGACATGAACGAGGTGCTCGACACGACGATCGCGCGTCTGCGCGGCCTGGTCGACTTCACCACCGTTGCCATCTTGCTGTTCGACGACACCGACGCTCATTGGCAAGTGTTGCGACGCGAAGGTGTGACCATGCCCTCGCGGCTCGGCCCGACCGAGTTGCCTTCAGCGTTGAAGCGCGCTCTGGCCCGCAACCAACTCGTCGAGGTAGCTGATCTCACCACCGATGGGGCAACTGGCTTGTCGCCGAACGCGGGGTGCGGCATCTACACCGTTCTCGCCGCGCGCGGCGCGGTCATCGGTCTTCTCGCGATCGAGCACCGACTTCCCAACCACTTCTCTCGCCGCGACCTCGAAATGCTGAACGGCTTCGTCGAACCCGTTGCCCTGGCGATCGACAACGCTCGCTGGTTCAGTCGACTCCGCACGGTTGGCGCCGACGAAGAACGCACACGCATTGCCCGCGACTTGCACGACCGCATCGGCCAATCGCTCGCCTACTTGGCGTTCGAACTTGACCGCATCGTTGCGCGCGACGCGAAGGGCGATGTCGTCGGCCCCGCGCTCATGCAGCTTCGCAATGATGTGCGCGGCGTCATCGGAGAAGTGCGCGACACGCTGTATGACCTGCGCACCGACGTGTCTGAGGCCAGTGACATCGCAAAGACGATCGAGGCGTTCGTGCAGCGGCTACGCGAACGCACGACCACACACTTCTCGTTCTTCGCCGACCCCGGGCCGCGCTTGCCCATCCTGCAAGAACGCGAGATGTGGCGCATCGCGCAGGAAGCGCTCGTCAATGTCGAACGGCACTCGAAGGCGCGTCACGTCGAGATCAGATGGCAGTGCGACGGACGCAACGCCTCGCTCGAGGTCGCCGACGACGGCGAAGGGTTCCCACAAGGTCGAGTCGGTCGCCTTGACTCCTACGGCATGATCGGCATGCGCGAGCGAGCGTCGAGCATCGGCGCCACGCTTGACATCACGAGCGGCACCGGCAAGGGCACCTCGGTGCGCTGTGTGCTGCGAGCCCGCACGGATTGACATTTCGATCTCGAATCAGAGGTTCGAGATCGTGTCAATGGTCTCGCGGCTGACGCCGCGCTCGTCAGCCGATACTGCTGGCGGAGATGGAATACCGGCTGCTCATGCTGGTTCCGAAGAAGCGCAGAGCCGCGAAACAGGCCAGTGCGATCAGCGCCATGAGCAAGGCGTACTCGACGAGCGAGGCACCTCGATCGGAGCGAGTACGGAACGGAGAGAAGGAGAAGCAAGGCACGAGCATCGGGTGGACTCCCGGATGAGATGGTTTTGCTCGAGTGCGATGGCCGGCATTGCCATGAGGCACCGGCACGAATAGGTGGCAGCCACGCGGGCGAGAGCTATCGACGATGGTGCGGTCTCTGCGGCGTGGGTGATCGCCCCGCCGCAGAGACCGCTGAATCGACTAGGCGAGCGAAGAGCCCACGGAGTTGAACTTGCTCGACGCGTTCTTGCCGAGCGTGGTCACGGCGGCGATGCACACCACAGCGATGAGGGCGACGAGCAGCGCGTACTCGACGAGGGATGCGCCACGCTCGCTCTTGACGTGTGCGGCGACCCAAGCGGTGAAGAAACGGATCGGGGTGATCATGGCAGTTGGACTCCTACGGTTGGTCCGGTGCGTCGCCATCGATGCCCCGGGTTGTTGTTGCTAGAGGGATCGACATCGGAAGCCGTGAGGGAGATAGGCAATCCAGATCATTTGGATCGGGCACGAATCGCCCCAAAACGACGAGTGGGGCGAGCCCATAGGCCCGCCCCACTCGGAACGCAAGATCGGAGGCGTCGCTCAGGCGATCGACGAACCAACCGAGTTGAACTTGCTCGACGCGTTCTTGCCGAGCGTGGTCACGGCGGCGATGCACACCACAGCGATGAGGGCAACAAGCAGCGCGTACTCGACGAGCGAAGCGCCACGCTCGCTCTTGACGTGTGCGGCGACCCAGGCGGTGAAGAAACGGACGGGGGTGATCATGACGGAGTGGCTCCCATGTGTTCCCGGCGGCCACGGCGGCTACCGAACTACATGTTCTTTCGACGTGCGAGCAGCGCGGCCAAATAGGTCGGACGAATCGTTCACGTCGAACCGCCGGTCGCCTCGCCTATCGGGTCGTCTGCGCGGGCGATATGACCGCGCAGTCGAGGTCATCAGTCGAGGTGCACGATGCCCATGCGAACTGCTTGCAGCACGGCTTGCGTGCGGTCGCGAGCGTCGAGCTTCTGATAGATCGAAGCCAGATGGTTCTTGACCGTCTTCTGGCTGATATAGAGCTTCGCGGCAACCTCGGGCGTCGAACATCCGTCGGCGATGAGCTGCAGCACTTCTTCTTCACGCTTGGTCACGACGCGTTCCTCTTCGGCCGCCGCAGCCTTGTCCCACTTCCGTACCTCGTTGAGCATCGACGCCGCGAGCTGTGGCGACAAGGCCGTCTCGCCGCTCGCAGCCATTCGCACCGCTGAGGCGATCTCCTCGGTCGAACAGTCCTTGACGAGATAGCCGCTCGCGCCCGCGCGAATCGCCGAGGCGAGCACTTCTTGATCGGCGTGCATCGTGAGCATCACCACCTGAGTGGCCGGCAAGTCCGCGCGCACCTGGCGACACGCCTCGACGCCGTCCATCTCGGGCATCGTGACGTCCATCAGGATCACATCCGGCCGTAGGCGCTGAGCCATCAACACTGCTTCGGCGCCGTCGCTCGCCTCGCCCACCACATCGAAGCCCTGCTCTCGCATGGACCGACCGAGACCCTCGCGCAACATGCGATGGTCGTCAGCGAGCATCAACCGGATTGTCATGATCAACCTCTGCCACTTCGACATTCGAAAGCCGCGACCGCGAGCCCACTAGTCCATCGGTCCCATATCGACGGTTCATGAGGGAAACCGCGTGAGTTCCGACGACCTAGCCAAAGCAGCGCGACACGCCGACGCGGCAATACACGACGTAGGACACGCCTGCCGGCGCCTTCGTTGCGTCGTCCACCGCGCCGCTGACACCACCGGTGATCGACGAGTCGAACGCGAGTGACCAGCCATCGGCGTGCGAAAGCAACTCTGCGAGAACACCGTCGTGGTTCCATACAACCACATCGACATTGCGATGATCGAGAACATCACGCCAACCGCGCGTTCCGTGCTGCAACGCGACGTAGTCGTGGACAAGCGAACGGTCGTGCAAGTCGTACCGATCGTCGATGAACGCAGGCACCGTCGGCCCATAGCGCCACTCGATGTAGTTGCCGACAAAATCCTGCTCAACGATCTTGGTCGACCCGTCGAGCAACCCGCGCGCCTCGAGCCAATCCATCGTCGACACCGGATAGGCCGCTAGTTGGAAATCACCCACGGCCGCGTTCGATACAACGAAAATCGGGGTCAATGCGACGAGCGCGATCGTGGCCATCCGTGTTGCGCCCGTGCGCACGTCGCGGAGCGAGCCGACGTCGGCCAAACCCCGCGCCAGGATCGGTACGAGAACGACGGAGGCCACCACAACGTTTCGGCCCGCCATCGTACCGGCGACGGCGAAGACCGCGAGGGGAATCGCGCTCCGATAGCTCGGTCGCCGCACGAGACCCACGACACAAAGCGCGACGACGAGCAGGAAGACCTTGGCCCAGCTCTGCGCGAAATCCGTCGACTTCCACTCCTGCACGTTGGCCAGCACGTCCTGGCGCCGAAGCAACGTCAGAGGAAAGGCCAACAGCACCGGACCTACGGGGCTCAACACGCCGCCGAGCACACAGCCGAGAGTCAAGTTGCGCAGCGCGCGCAGCTCGCGCGCGATGTTGTCACCGTCAAGTCGCGCGCCGACGGCAACAGTCGCGACGGCGACGAGTCCGAGCGGGAACGATCCGTGCGTGTTCACCCACAGCCAGCCGATCGGCACCAACCAACCAAGCCGCAAGCGGCCTTCGACGGCGAGAAGGGCCAGCCCGAGGAACACGAGGCCAAACAGATATGGCCGTTCACTCCAAGCTGTGCCGCCGATCGCCAAAGCGGCGCCGACCGCGATCACTCGGGGCACAAGCGTGCGACCGACCACGCTCAGCTGCCACAAGATCGCCGTAAGGGCCATGCAGCTGGCCGCGACGACCAATCGAATCAGCGCGGCGCCGCCGATGCGTTCAGCGCCGTCATAGACGACCGACGCCAGCCAGCTCTGTACCACCCAGCGACGACCACCGGAGGTCCACAGATACGGATCGTTCGTGCCCATCCAAAGTCGCGAAAGGTTGCCGTGTGCGATCCAGCGCCCCGTTGCCAGGTGGGTCAGGAAGCTGTTGTCGTGCAGCTGCTTCGACCCGATGATTCCCGCCACGAGCACGAGCACCGCGGCGCACACCGTTGCGAGCGAGCCCGTGCGCGAACCCGTGCGTTCATCGTTTGTCAGCGCACTCGCCGGTTCGACCGTCGGGCTCGCAACAACGCTGGCCGTCGGATCCGTCCGCGTGAGTGTCACCGGCCCCGCTCTCCGGCCTTCAGAAGGTGTTCTTGATGTTGATCATCGCGGGACCGATGACCACGACGAACAGCGCGGGGAAGACGCAGAACACCATTGGAATGAGCATCTTCACCGGTGCCTTCATCGCCTTTTCCTGCGCCATTTGCCGACGGCGCACGCGCATCTCGTCGGCCTGCGAACGCATGACACGACCGATCGAGATACCGAAGGTGTCAGCCTGAAGCACGGCCAACACGAACGAGCGCACCTCGGGGATGTCGATGCGGCTCTCGAGCGCGCGCATCGCTTCGCTACGGCTCGCGCCAGCGCGCGTCTCGCCGAGCATGCGAGCGAACTCCTCGGTCAGTGGCCCCGGCACTGCGTGAATCGTGCGGTCCAGTGCCTGCTCGAACCCGAGACCCGCCTCAACCGAGATGGTGAGCAGGTCCAAAATGTCGGGGAGCTGGCGCAGTATGAGGCCTTGGCGCTCTTGGACCTTGCGGTTGAGCATCGCGTCGGGGCCAGCCCCGAGCGCGAAGCACAGCATCAAGGTGACCGCCCACTGCGACTTGCCTGCCATGCCTAACGGGTTGAGTCCGAGCATCAGCCACAACATGACCGGAATCGCGACGACCGTTCCCACGCGCACGGCGAGAAAACGATCGACAGCGTCGGGCGTGCCCTCTCCGGCAAGCGTGAACTTGCGACGCACGTTGTCGACGTAGCCAACCGGTGTGTACTTGCGGCCGACACGCGTCATCGCGCCGAGCAACGGAGTAACCGCGCGGTCGCGTAACGGGTTCAACAGCTCCCGGTCGCGCGTATCGTTGACGGTCTCAAAACCCTCGAGGTGGCGCAGCGAGTCACGAATCGACTTGCGTTCATCGACCTGCGCGAGCACGGCGTAGGCCGCGAGACCGAAGCCTGCGCCGGCACCCATGATGGCGATTTGTGGATCCATGCCGTCAGCCTCAGATGTTGATGTTGATGATCTTCTTCATCCACGCAAACCCGGCGAGCGCGGACACACAGGCAACGCCGAGCATGATGCGACCAAGCGTGTCGTGAAGGAGAACGTTCATGTACGCGGGGTTGAGCACAAACAGCACCGCACCCAAGCCGACAGGCAAGATGCCGAGCACGATCGCCGAGATCTTGCCCTCGGCGGTGAGCGCCGCTACTTCGCCGCGAAGACGTTGGCGAGCGGTCATTGTTTCGGCGACGGTCATCAAGAGTTCGGCCAGATTGCCGCCGACCTCGCGCTGGATCCGCACGGCCATCACGGCCCAGGAGAAATCCGGGCTGGCCATTCGTTCGGCGGATGCCTCAAGCGCTTCCTCAAGCGGACGACCAAGCTGTGCCTCGGTGACAACGCGCCGCAACTCGCTACCCATCGGGTCCTCGACTTCGCGAGAGACCGCTTCCACGCCCTGCATGAACGAATAGCCGGCCTTGAGTGTGCCCGCGAGCAATGTGAGCATGTCAGGCAGCGCAAGCATGAACGACTTGCGGCGCCGCTTCGCGAGGAAGCTCAGCACTGCGGGCGGAATCAACGCACCGATGACCGCGAGGACAAACGCTGCGAGCACTGTTCGTTGAAACAGGAATCCCAATACCGCCGAGGCGAGCACGATGCCGACATAGAACGTCAACGCTTCGGCCGCGCGCAACGGCAGGTTCGCCTGCTCCAGCGCCTTCTCCGCCTTGACGAGAACTCCTTGACGCTCAGCGAGGTTGCTCGTCAACTCGACTGCGCGTTGGAAGATGGCGTTCTTCGCGAGCGCGCTCCCTTCGCCCGCGTCGGCATCCGGCTCGGTGTACGGACGCAAGACCGACTTCAGACCGTTGTCGTCTTTGATGAGCAGGCTGCCGAGCGCGAACGCGCCGAGCGCGGCCGCGCCCGCGCCAAGCAACAACGCAATGGCGATCCCGCGACTGCCTTTCAGGAAGCTCACGCCGGAGTCGGACGCGGCCACGGTGTTCTTCAGTGCCGGGCCGATCGTGAGCGCACCCGGTACAAATCCGGCCTGGATCGGACCCTGGCCAAGATCGACGATGATGTTGCCACCCGCAGTCGCCTGATCCGACGTAACGCGAACGGTATAGAGGCTCCGCTGACGTGCAGTGGCCTTGTCCGTCAGAGCACTCAACTGGTCGGGGTCGCCCGTGGCGTCGAAGCTGCCCGCCGTGTCGTTCGCCAGCTGTTGGTACGTGCCGGCGGCAACAGGCGAGAAATCGTCGCTGGTCAGCGCGATCACGTTCACCGCGACATCGGAGTCAAGCGCGTCGGCACGTGCGATCGAACCGGCGGCCTTTGCCCCAGCATCGGCACTCGCGGCGAGGACCGTCACCGACCGCAATGGACCGGCTTGATCCCCAAGCAGACGTGACGATGTCGTTACGCCATCGAACAACACGGTGGCACCGTTTGACTTCAGGTTGTTGATCGCGGTGTTCAGCACGGTCACGTCGCTCGTGAGCGCAGCTTCGAGTTGCGGCAACCCGCCGGCGCTGACGATCGCGACCCGCTCGCCCGGCTTGATGCCCGCGACAAACCGCAGCGCGGCGGCGCGCACGCGCGGGAGGCGGGTGGCGGCAGTCGTCGACGTGTCGATGACCAGAACGCTCTCGGACGCCGCGCTGTCACTCGTCGGCGCCACACCGGTCACCTTGGCCGGCTGGCCATTGACCATCACCGTGGCACTCGTCGGCGGCGTCGGATTGCGAAGCACGATCGATTGTGTGACCCCCGACATGTCGATCGCAACGACCGTGCCCGGCGCCGGCGCTGGCTTGTCCGCGTATGCCGAAGCGCCACCGACGAATAGGGTCACGCCCACCAGCAGCGATGCGGCAAGCGCACGCCCGGGAGCACGACGAGCCCGGCCCGGCGCAGGCACCGACATGGTTTGCACGTGCTTCACCGCCCCGGCGCGCGTGTCGCGACGCCACCGGGGTTGGGGTTGAACACCTCTGGACCGAGCCTGATGCCCTGATCCGCGAGCTTCTCAACGAACTTCGGCCGCACGCCAGTCGCACGCAACTGGCCGCGATACTTGCCGTTCTCGTCGACACCGGAACTGAAGTCGAACAAGAACACGTCCTGCAAGGTGATGATCTCGCCTTCCATGCCCTGCACTTCGGTGATGTGGGTGATTTTGCGGCTGCCGTCGCGAAGACGTGAGACCTGAACGATGAGGTCGATAGCCGAGGACATCTGTTCGCGAATGGCGCGTACCGGCAAGTCGAAGCCGGCCATGAGCACGAGGGTCTCGAGGCGGGCGAGGGTGTCGCGCGGCGTGTTCGCGTGAATCGTCGTGAGCGAACCGTCGTGGCCGGTGTTCATCGCCTGGAGCATGTCGAGCGCTTCGCCGGAGCGACACTCGCCCACGACGATGCGGTCGGGTCGCATGCGCAGCGAGTTCTTCACGAGGTCGCGTATGGTGACTTCACCACGACCTTCGATGTTCGGTGGCCGCGTTTCGAGCGCGAGGACGTGATCCTGATGGAGCTGAAGCTCCTTTGCATCTTCAACGGTCACGATGCGCTCGTCGCTCGGAATGAACGACGACAACACGTTGAGCGTGGTGGTCTTGCCGGTGCCGGTACCACCCGAGACGATCACGTTCAGCTTGCCGACGATGCACGCCTGCATGAATCGCGCCGCGTGCGCGTTGAGGGTTCCGAAGCGAATGAGATCGTCGATCTGCAAGGGGTTTGCCGAGAACTTGCGGATCGTGAGAAACGGTCCGCCGATCGCGAGCGGCGAGATGACGGCGTTCACGCGGGAGCCGTCTGGTAGACGCGCGTCGCACAACGGCGTCGACTCGTCGATGCGACGTCCGACTTGGCCGACGATCTTGTCGATGATGCGCCGCAGGTGCTGCGCATCGACGAACGTCGTGGCGTCCTTGACGAGCTTGCCCTTGCGTTCGACGTACACGCTGTCAGGCCCGTTGCACATGATTTCCGAGATATCGGGATCCTTGAGCAACTTGTCGATTGGGCCGTATCCCAAGATGTCGTCGGAAACGTCCTGAATGAGCTGCGCTTTGTCGGCCGCTGACAGCGGCGCCCGTTCGAGCGCGAGCGCCGCATGCAGTTGCTCGTGCACTCGCTTGCGAAGCTCGTCGGCTTCCATGCGGTTGTCGTAGAGAATCGGGCCGAGCTCGTCAATGAGCCGCTGATGGATCTTGTGCCGCATCTCGGCGAGCACGGGGTCGCGATGGCTCGCGGAGGTGCCGCTCGCCGGCGCCTGTTGAACCTCGTGCAATCGTCTGTAGAGCGACATCTCTCTCTGCTCCCAACCTCAGGCTTCGAAACCCGAGGTCATCGTGTGTGCGGGTCTGGCGAACCCACGGGACGTTTGGCTGGTCAGCGCTTGCGACGCTTGGTTGCCCCAACGGGCAAGAACAGATCGGCGAGTTCTTCGAGTGCTTTCGTCACCGACGAGCGTGGCGCAGCCAGCACGACCGGCACCCCTTTGTTGACGGCTTGCGGTACGACAACGTCACTCGGAATGAGCGCGTCGGCGTTGACCTGCAAGGTGCGCTCGACTTCGCTCACATCGAGCTTCGCCTTCGAGTTCGCCCGGTTGAGGACAAGCCGCAGCTTCTCCTTCGGCGTGTTGAGCAGCCGCAACGTTTGTAGGCCGATCTTGACGTTCTTGATGTTGGGAACGTCCATGCCCGCAACAAGCAGAACGTCGTCGCTGACCTCGATCAGACCAAGCACGACGTCGTTGAAGTAGGCGGGCGTGTCCACCACGACGTGCGAACAGAACCGGCGAAGGATCTCGATGATCTTCACCATTTCGGCCGCACCGATTTGGTCGGCGAACGCGGGTTCGAGCGGTGCGGCCAATACGAGCAGTCCCGACGCCGGGTGCAACGTCAACAGGCTTTGCATCAGCGACACGTCGAGACGGTCGAGCGACGCAACCGTGTCAACGATCGTGTGCTGCGGCGCGAGCTTCAACATCACCGCGATATCGCCGAACTGCAGGTCGGCGTCAACGAGGCACACCGGCCGGTCACTACGTTGCGCGAGGAGCACAGCGAGGTTGGCGGCGATCACCGACTTGCCGGCACCGCCCTTTGTCGAGAACACGGTGATGACCTGACCGACCTCACCGGGGTCGTAGTCCTCCGTGTTCGGGCGCCCGACGAACTGCGGGACGGGCGTCGCTTTCAACGTGTTCGCCACGCGCTCGACAGCCTCGAAGATCTGCTCGGCGGTCACCGGCAACGTGAGAACGTCCTTGACGCCGGCACGCAACGCCGTTTGCAACAGGGCCGTCGACAGCTCCGGAGCAATGAGGATCGCACCAACCTCATTGCGGGTTTGAATGAGGCGATCGACGCCTGACAGCACGCCGTCTTGAATGCACGACGGTCCGAGGATGGCCACAACTGGTGTGCCGTTGAGGCGCACAGAGAGCTCATCGATCGAGTTGAAGGTGCTCACACCCTGCCCGAGCTGCGCGGCGAGGCGGTCGCGCAGGTACGGGTCGCGCTCAATCAGCGCGACGGCGATACGCAACGCCTGGCCGGTCGCCGGCGACGGGACGCGCGGCGGTTCGGTCGCGGTGTTGGACTGCCCGTACGCCTCCGCTCGATACCAATCCGGCTCGTCAGCGAAGAAGGAGGACGACATGTCAGTTGGCCTTTGCGGTTGTGGGGGGTGCAGTCGCACCCGAGGTGGTGCCAACGGCACCGGTCGTGTACCCCTTCGGGCCATAGGGGGTGAGCCTCGCGGGGTCCTCACCCGGCAGTACTGCGCCGTTCTTCACGGTCTCGGGCTTGAACGCCGGCAGCGAGGTGAGCGCCCAACTCTTCGGGATCAGGGTCAGATAGAAGGTGCTGGGGTCGATCGATGCGATGATCTGAGCGGCGTCGGGCGGCACCTCGAACACGATCGAACCGCCGCTGACCGCAACGGTCGACGAGGCAGCCGCGGTGCTCGCCACAGCAACCTCGCCCGGTTGCGGACGCACCGACGAGCCGATGCTCAAGATGCGCACTTGCTGATAGAGGTACCGCGAAGCCGTCAGGTAGGGCGACTTGGTCGGGTCGACGCCGCCGGACGTGCCGGGTGTAGCCGGAGCCGCGGCCGGAGCATCAGTCCCCTTCGGTGCCACCATGATGTTGACCTCGTCGCCCGGTTGCAGCAAACCACCGACCGCTCGTACGCCTTCGATCGGCACGGCGATAGCGACCATGCCCGCACCAAGGCGCTCCCGTAGGCCACTGGCTGCAAGATCTGACCCGACGAACATGTCCTTGACCAGAACCTGGTTCGCGGCGAGGTTCGTCGCCGCGACCTTGCCTTCGAGGGACTTGAGGTCTTCGACGAACGTCGAGGGCCGGTACTTGACCGGCATCGTCTGCTTCTTGATGGCAGCCTTGGCCGAGGTGAACGGTTCGCCGCGCTTCAGGTCAGCGGTGATAACCCAGACGTCCACCGGGTTCGGGTTCGCCTTCTGCTCCTGATCATGGATGTAGTTCCGAAGTACGAATGCGGCAAGCGCGCCCATGGCGATCGCCGCGATCAGCACCATCGTTCTGCGAGAACTCACCGCGACCTCGTTCCTCGTGAGACATCGGATCTGAAGTCTTTTCGGACCCGTCTCGCCCAAGTTGAGGACTCTCGTCGGCTCACGACAGTCGCCAACTGGGCTCTCGATCAACGTCGGCACCGAATGCCGGTGCGTTGAGCGAAATCTCGTGACGATCTGCGCGCGTGCCTGAACGTCGCGGACGAACAGCGTGAAAACGGCAATGGGCCGCCCTGCTCAGGCGACCCATTGTCGAAATGATGTTCTTGGACGACCCGGCGGGGCGTCACCAATCGGCGCTCGTTCTCAGGCGGTGATGTCGGCCTCGGCCTCAGCCTCAGCCTCGACGACCGGAGCTTCGGCCGGTGCGCCCTCGGCCGCGGGGTCGCCATACTCGGCGAAGTATTCCTCCCACGCCTGCTGGCCTTCGGTCGGCGTACCGATGTAGTTGCCCTCAGCGTCGTAGGCGTGCTCGCCGAAATGCTCCTGGTACTCGGCGGCCACAATGCCACCTTCTGCAGCCTGCTTGATCGACAAGCTGATGCGGCGGCGTTGGAGGTCGAGATCGATGATCTTGACCCACAGCTCCTCGCCCGGGGTGACCACTTGCTCGGGGAGGTCAACGTGATGCGCTGACATCTCGGAGATGTGAACGAGACCCTCGATACCATCGCCGACCTGGACAAACGCACCGAACGGCACCAGTTTGGTGACCCGGCCGTAAACGAGTTCTCCCACGCGATGGTTCGACGCGAACGCCTGCCACGGATCTTGCTGGGTGGCCTTCAGCGACAAGCTGATGCGCTCACGCTCAAGGTCGACCTCGAGCACCTGCACGGTGACCTCGTCGCCAACCGCCACGACCGAGCCGGGGTGGTCTACGTGCTTCCACGACAACTCGGACACGTGGATGAGGCCATCCATACCGCCAAGATCGACGAACGCACCAAAGTTGACCACCGATGACACGACGCCTTTGCGGACCTCGCCCGGCTTGAGATTGTCGAGGAACTGCTCGCGCTGGTCCTTCTGCGTCTCTTCGAGGTACGCACGACGCGACAGCACGACATTGTTTCGGTTCTTGTCGAGCTCGATGATCTTCGCCTCGAGCACACGGCCGACGAACGGCTGCAGGTCGCGCACGCGACGCAGCTCGACCAGCGACGCCGGCAGGAAGCCGCGCAGGCCGATGTCGACGATGAGGCCGCCCTTGACAACCTCGATGACCGGACCGGAAACCACACCATCGCGGGCCTTGATCTCTTCGATCTTGCCCCAGGCCCGTTCGTATTGGGCCCGCTTCTTCGACAGGATCAGTCGACCCTCTTTGTCCTCTTTTTGCAGGACGAGCGCTTCGACGCGCTCGCCAAGGCTGACCACCTCATGCGGGTCGACATCGTTACGAATCGACAGCTCGCGAGCGGGAATGACGCCTTCGGACTTGTACCCGATGTCGAGCAGGACTTCGTCCTGGTCGACCTTGACGACGGTGCCTTCGACGATCTGGCCGTCCTCGACCATGACCATGGTCGCGGCGTAGGCCTCATCAAGTGCGTCATCAGCGAGATCGTTTTCCACAATGACTCGGGGCGTGTATACCCCTTCGTCGTCGAATGTCCCCATGGCGATGGGGTCGGTGGACGTCATAGTTGCAGCTTCGGACAAAGGAAAAGCTTTCTTGGAGCAGTACTGCTTCGGATCGGATGGCCCCTGATCACTTGATCGGCGAGACGCATCGAGTGGGCACTTTGCCCAATTGGGCCTCAGCCTATCGTGACGGCCGCCGCGCCACGAGAAGGAACTCCTCGTGTTCGAGGTCAGGCGCGTTGCGGGCGTATTCGCCGGGGCGCACCGCCCACACCGCTTCGGGGGCCAACCCAGCGGCAAGAGCCAACAGCCGCAGCTCACGCGGGGTGAAGCAGCTCGTCCAGAGCTCGATATCGACCGCGGCGCCCACCGAGTTTCGTATCTCGGTCCATTCATGGCTCACGCCTGAATCGGCGTCAAAGGTCGCTCCCTCAAGAGCATGGACGATCTGGAAATATGCCGAGAAGGCACTGACTGCCACGCGACCGCCCGGCCGAACCGCGCGGGCGATGCAGTGCAGGATCGTGCCGTCGGGATCGTCACCAAATGGGGCACCGGGAAGCGCAGCCAGACCGAAGGCACCCTGGCACAACGAGATCACCGCATCGAACATGCCGTCATAGGCGAGGGTTCGGGCGTCAGCGCGCTCGAAGGTGGCGCCAGGAGGCGCCGACGCGCGGGCCAAGTCGACGAATCGCTGTGAGATATCGACGCCATGCACCGCGATGCCACGCCGTGCGAGAGCGTATGCGTGGCGGCCCGGACCGCAGCCGACATCGAGCACGCGCATACCAGGTTCGAGGCCGAGCGCGTCGATCAGGAACCCGACCTCCTGCTCGGTGCCGTAGGTGAACGAATACCGCAAGTCGGCCGGGCCCATGTGGTCGGCCAACTCCTCGAACCAATGCGAGCCCGCCATGGCTGGCGACTGTACCGAGGGGCAGCGCTGGGCTGCTCGGTCGCCCTCGCCTGTCGGCACGGGTCGTTGGTGCAGGTTCCTACCCGCACACCCAGTGGGGAGGGAAATACTGCCAGTGTTTCGCAGAGCTGTACGCACCGCATTTGTCCGAGGTAGCGAGCGCGGTTGCGCCACTCGCCAGCGCCGCCATGATCACGAGGACGACGATGAACCATCCAAGGCGGAAGCCGGACTTCTCGTACGAACTGGCGCCCATCGCACCTCGATTCGGTCGCCCAACGGTCGCACCGTGCGACTGCTCACCCAGGGCATCGACAGCTGCGCTGCCCAGGTTGAGCGACTCGTCGGGCGCTTCGCTCTGCTCAGCCCTTTGCCGCGGCCCAAGTGGCGCCGATCGACACGTTGACCTCGAGCGGCACGCGCATGGCGTACGCGCCGCGCATGGTCGACACCGTGAGGTCGACGATCTCCTCACGCTCGTCGGGGCTGACCTCCAGCACGATCTCGTCGTGCACCTGCAGCACGACGCGGCTACGACTGGCCGGTCCACGGGCTTCGAGCGCCCGATCGAGGCGCACGAGTGCCACCTTGAAGATGTCGGCGGCGAGCCCCTGAATGCCGGCATTCATCGCCTGACGCTCGCCGGCTTGGCGGATGCGGAAGTTGCCTGACGACAGCTCGGGGATCTGGCGGCGACGACCGAACAACGTCTCGGTATAGCCACGCGAACGCGCTTCGGCCACGGTGCGCTCCATGTAGCTCCTCACCGACGGGAACGCGACGAAGTAGGCGTCGAGAATCCCCGCGGCTTCGCTCGTCGCGATACCCAGCCGCTGACCGAGGCCGTAGGCCTCCATGCCATAGGCAAGGCCGTAGCTCACCATCTTGGCCTTGGCGCGTTGTTCGGTCGTGACCGCTTCCGGCGCAACGTGGAACACACGTGATGCGGTCGCGTTGTGGATGTCTTCACCCGCGGTGAACGCGCCGACGAGTCCAGGGTCTTCAGCGAGGTGCGCTATGCAGCGCAGCTCGATCTGGTTGTAGTCGGCGACGAGCAGCTCAAAGCCCTCTGCGGGTACGAACGCCTTGCGAAACGTTCGGCCGATCTCACTTCGCACGGGAATGTTGTGCAGGTTCGGTTGGTCGCTCGAGAGCCGACCCGTGCGGGCAACGGTCTGGTTGAACGTGGCGTGGATACGGTGATCGGGCCCGACAAAGGCGAGGAGACCTTCGCCGTAGGTCGAGCGCAGCTTCTCGACCTCGCGATAGTCGAGGAGATGTTCGATGATCGGATGGTCGCCGCGCAGCTTCTCGAGGTTCTGCGCGTCCGTCGAGTAACCCGTCTTCGTCTTCTTTTGCGGCGCGAGACCAAGTCGCTCGAACAACACTTCGCCGAGTTGCTTGGTGGAGTTCACGTTGAAGTCGACACCCGCGTCCGCGAGGACGAGTGCGCGCAATCGCTCGCACTCCTGCACAAGGTGGTCTCGCAGCGCGCGCAGTTCGACCTCGTCGACACCGACACCGACGATCTCCATGTTCGCGAGCACGCGCACCAACGGCACCTCGATGTCGTTGTTCAACGCGCGCAGGTCTTGTGCGTCGAGCGCTGCTTCGATCGGGTCGATAAGCCTGGCGACAGCCAACGCGCGCCGGCCAGCTTCTTGCGACGACGGCACGGACACGCTGTCGAAGTCGAGCTGACCAGCTGGTGCACCGGTCCCGGTGAGAAGCTCGGCGTTCACGTAGCGCACGACGAGCTCGCCGAGGTCGTACCGGGCGTCAGCCGGATCGAGCAGGTAGGCGGCGATAGCGGTATCGAGCGCGAGCGTGCGGACGTCGATGTCATGACGGCGTTGCAACGAGACCATCAGCGCCTTGGCGTCGTGCAACGCCGTCGGACGACCGCCCGAACCCAACAGAGTGGCAAGAGCGCGATGGGTACCCGGATCGGCGAGGTACTCGACGGGCACGAACACCACGTCGGCCGTAGCAACGTCGCGCACGAACGCGAGCCCGTCGGTGCCCGCGGCATCAGCGGTGCCGATGGCGAGCGTGCCCGAGACACAAGCCAACGCCAACAACGCGGCCGTGGCCTCCGCGGGCGTCTCGGTGCGGAGCACCTCGGCTTCGAGCACCGCTGTGGTCGCGGACGGTGCGACGTGAACCTCGGTGCCGCTGAGCGTGGCGAGCGCCTCGCGGAGACGATCGAGCAACGTACGGAACTCGAGGAAATCGAACAGCCGCTTGACCTCGACCATGTCGGGTTCGCCCATACGCAGATCTTCGGGTGCCACGGGGAGCGGCACGTCGCGAAGCAGCTCCATGATCGACAGGTTGCGCCGCACGCGCTGCTCGGCCTCGACGAGGTTTTCACGCAGCTTCGGGGTCTGGGCCGCGAGGTTCTCGTAGATGCCGTCGATATCACCGTAGGTGTTGATCAGCTTGGCCGCCGTCTTCTCGCCGACGCCGTTCGCACCCGCGAGGTTGTCGCTCGGATCGCCTCGCAACGCGGCGTAGGCGACGTAGTCGCGGGGCGTCACGCCAGTGCGTTCGCGGATGCCGGCTTCGTCGTAGAACGCGTAGTCGCTCACGCCGCGCTTGTTGTAGAGGACCTTGATGAACGGGTCCTCGACCAGCTGATAGCTGTCGCGGTCGCCGGTGACGATGATCGTCTCAACGCCCTGATCGCGAGCCTGCGTTGCGAGTGTGGCGATGAGGTCGTCGGCCTCGATACCGGCCAGGTCGACGATGGGGATCGCCAACGCCTCGACCACTTGGCGCACCAGACCCATCTGCTGGCGGAGGATGTCGGGGGCGGCAACTCGATTGGCCTTGTATTCAGCCACCGCTTCGTGGCGAAACGTCGGCTCGGGACGATCAAACGTAACGGCAACGTGATCGGGCTGATGGTCGCGCAGCAGGTTGATGAGCATCGAAGTGAACCCGAACACGGCATTGGTGACCTGACCCGACGCTGTGGCCATGTCAGTAGGGAGCGCAAAAAAGGCGCGGTAGGTCAGCGAGTTGCCGTCGATGAGCATCAGCTTGGCCACGGCGTGCACCCTATCTCTGTGCTCAAGGAGCGTCGGCCGCCAAGATGTCGTCGGCAACCTTGCGCATGGTGGTACGCGCGCTCATCGCCCGCTGTTGTATCAAGGCGAACGCCTCGTTCTCCGACAGGCCGTCTCGGTCGATGAGCAGGCCCTTGGCGCGGTCGATGACCTTGCGGGTCTCGAGTCGCTCGGCGAGCGTGTCGGCGTGCTCGGAAAGCGCCTTCAGCTCGGCGTGGCGTGCGATGGCTATTTCCACGGCGGGCACCAGCTCGCGACGACTGAACGGCTTTACCAGGTATGCAAGTGCACCAGCATCACGAGCCTGCTCGATCAGGTCGCGCTGGCTGAACGCCGTGAGCAGCACCACCGCGGCGTCGCGCTCGCGACTCAGCCGCCGACAGGTCTCGATGCCATCAAGCCCCGGCATCTTGATGTCGAGGATGACGACATCAGGGCGCAGCTCGCGCACGAGCTCGATCGCGATGTCACCGCGACCGCAGTCCGCCACCACCTCATACCCCTCGGCCTCCAGCGTCTCGCGCAGATCGAGGCGGATGATCGCTTCGTCTTCGGCGATGACAACGCGCACCGCGCGGCTAGGGGCGTCTGCGTTCTCGCTCACCACTCGACCATGAGACGGTCGAGCAACTCGTTCTGTAAGTTCTCGAGCAACACCAGTTCGGCCACCACTTCGTCGCGGTGACGTCGCATCGCCACCGCGTGCTTGTTGGCGTCGCGGTGCTCGCGTTCGGCAACCGGTGTTTCGGCGACCAATGCGCGAATGCGAGCGTCTTCTGCCTCATGGGCGAAGTGCGCGAGTTGCTCTTCGGCTATGCGCCGCTCGTCCGCGAGCCGCTTCATACGACTGCTCACATCGATCAGTCGCTGCTCGACCATCTTGCGGGACATAGCCGTAGTGTACGAAGCGATGCGGCTCCCCCTCACCATCTGCGGCTGTCTGGCTGCGGGGCTGATGAGCATAACGGTCGCCGGCTGCGGCACCCGCGTCGGCCTGTGCGGGGTGCCGGTACGCGAGCCGCTCGACCCGAACCATCTCCTGCATGTCACCAATCCTGCGGTAGCGCACTACCTGACGGACCCGCCGACGTCAGGCGCGCACCTCGGTACCCCGCCGCCTGACGGTGTCGTGACCACTCCGATCCTGCCGGCCATCCAGGTCGCCATCCTCGAGCGTGGTGATGTGCTCGTGCAGTACCGCGATACTTCTGATGCGGCAGTCGCGAACCCATTGGTACGCGAGCACGTCGTGGTCGCGCCGCAGCCCACGTTGCCTGCACGCGTGGTGGTGACCGCGTGGACCTACAAGCTCACGTGCTCGGCCATCGACGCCAAGGCGATCGCGAAGTTCGCCGACGCCCATATCGGGGTGCCCTTACAACACTGACGGTTGGCTCAAGCCTTCGGCCGCATCGACGGTAGGCCGAGCTTGCCGTGATCCCACGATGCGATCTTCTTCGGCGTCACCTTGACGACAACGCGCTTGTTGAGCATTTGCAGCACCGCCGGCTTCATCGCCTCGGTGTAGGGCATGGTGTAGCGCTCGAACACGCTGACGCCCAGTGCGAATACGCGGTCGGGATCATCGACGATCTCGGCAGTGCCCGTGATCATCACGCCGCGGAGCTCGTCGTAGTAGTCGCCGTCCTCGACCATCATCGTGATGTTCGGGTTGCGGCGCAGGTTGAGGATCTTCTGGGCCTTCGCCTTCGACTCAATGGCGACGCATCCCTCAAGAAAGCCGTACCACATCGCAATCATGTGGATCGAGCCGTCCTTGTTCACCGTAGCCATCGACATGCTGCGTCGACCAGCAAGAAACTCGTCGATTTCGGCCGGCGACATTTGGATGACATCGCGCTGCTTTTGGCCATGCCCCATCGGAGCGCCATCGCGCGCCTGATCACTCTCTGCCACGTCCGAACCTCCGTTGAGCAACCCCTGCGGATGCGTGTTCGCTCCGAAGGATTCGTGCGGCGACGTTTCTAGCATCGAGTCGGCCGGCCTGTGCCATCATGCGCCGTGGACGATCCCCGGGACCGCTTCGACATTTCTGGACGTGTTGCGCTCATCACCGGCAGTTCACGCGGTCTCGGACGAGCAATGGCCCTCGGGTTCGCCACCGCAGGCGCCAAGATCGC
>JAYUFA010000137.1:0-2399 GCA_043738925.1 Actinomycetota bacterium | reverse complement strand
GTTGCACGCCGGTGCCACCCGACGAGATCATCGGCTTCATCACGCGTGGTCGCGGCGTATCGGTGCACCGCTCCGATTGTGCGAACGCGGTGTCGTTGATGGCGGCCCAGGGCGAGCGCCTCATCGACGTCGAGTGGGACGAGGAGCGTCAGAGTTACTTCGTTGCTTCCATCGAGGTGAAGGCGCTTGATCGCGCGTGGTTGCTGCGCGACGTCGCCGCGGTGCTCTCCGACCATCACGTGAACGTGATCAGCTGCAACACCACCACGGGTGCCGACCGCGTGGCCAAGATGCGCTTCGAGTTCGAGCTCTCCGATGTCTCACACCTTGACTCGGTGCTCAAGGCCATCAAGGACATCGATTCGGTTTATGACGCATATCGAGTCATCCCGGGCGGGGGTGGATAGCTCGGTCCGCACCCCAAATGGCCGCTCGGGTGTGACGCCTGACCGCGGCAGATTCGGCTGTTGTTCACACTTCGATCATCGGGGTCTTACCGCCCTCTTTCCTTGTCGGCGCATGGTGCTCTTATTGAGAGAGCCAACGTCGACGAGGAGCGAGAGATGCGTCCTTTGCGCAAGGTGGGAATCGTTGCCGGGTGTGCTGCGGCCATCCTTACGGCGGCCGTCGTCGGCGGTTCGATGCTCGGTGTCGTTGGCGTGCAAGCCCGCGATCGCGTTGGGGCGCACGGCACGAACAACAGCCTGGAGCTGGTCGCGAGCAGCTTGAGCCACGCGGCCTGATCGCAGCCTGAACGCGCCGCGCGCGAATCGAACGATCGACCTCTAACGTTTCGACAAACCGGAGGTTCAGATGCGATTCGGGCTCGATGTGGCACAACAGCGGCTTCCCTGGGGCGAGATAGCAGCGCGTGTGCGTCTTGCCGACGACCTGGGGTTTACCGGCGTATGGGGGTTCGACCATTTTCAACCCATGTACGGCGAAGGCCCGGGGGAGTGCTTCGAAGGCATGACCACCCTCGCGGCTTGGTCGGGTATCACCAAGCGCGCGCGGCTCGGTCTACTCGTCGCTGGTATGACCTACCGGCACCCTTCCGTCTTCGCGGCGGAAGCCATCACCATCGACCACGCCTCGGGCGGTCGGCTCGAACTCTCCTACGGTGCCGCATGGTTCGACAAGGAACATCGTGAACTGGGGATTCCGTTTGCGTCGACGACCGATCGCATCGACGCTTTCGAGGAGGCGTTGCAGATCGTGCGTGGCTTGTTGACCACGGATTCGTTCACCTTCGAGGGTCGCCACTTCTCCGTGCACGACGCCACGTTGTTGCCGCGGGCCGTGCAGGCTCCGAATCCGCCGATCTGGATTGGGGCGATGGGTGAGCGGCGCATGCTACCGATCACCGCGCGCTACGCCGACGTATGGCATTCCTTCGGGCCGCCCGAGGTGTTGGCACAGAAATCGGCGCGGCTCAGCGAGCTCGCCGAGTCCGCCGGTCGTGATCCGGCAGCAATCCGCCGCGCAACGTCGCTCTCGTTGGAAGACGACCTCGATGACATCGCACGGACGATTGACGCGTGGGAGGCAATTGGCTTCACCGAGCTCATCTGTGGCTGGCCGAGCCAGGGTCAGGCGAAGGTCGAGCAGTTCGCGTCGCGGTTTCTGACGCCGTCGCCTGCTTGATGCGGTGACCCGACGACACTCCCGCCGGGGATGGCTCGCGATGGTCGCCGTGCTGGGTGTTGCGGCGTGCACCGGATCGGGCGCGAATGAGGCCCAAGGGGCCACTCCGGATAGCGCGGCGCGGCTGGCATCGGTGATGGTCGGTAGCAGCACCGTCTTGTCGGCCGACGACGTAGCGGCGGTCAACGCGATCGGTCTCGATCTCGTCACGCTCGAAACGCCTCTACGCACGTGGTGGTCGACGCTCAACGACCCTGACGTCGCAGCATCGACTTGGCTTGCGAACGCGCCGGTACTGCTCGATGCCATGCGCGCGACAGTCGATCATGTCGACCAGCAACTCGGCGCCGGCCGCGCACCAACGATTCGCGACACCTACGGGCCCTACGTCGAGCATTGGCGGATCATTCTCCGCACGCTCACGTCGCTGCGCGATGCGGTCGCGGCCGACGACCTCACCGACGAGCAGCACGCGACCGCGGCGTACAACGACGAGATTTCCACGATGCGCCAACTCGATCGCGGCCGCGTCGCACGGGTGGTCGATGTGTACGGCCACGAGGAGGCCGCTCGTGCGCTGAAGTCCCAAGGTCTCGATCCCGCCGCCTTCGGGCTGTAGAGCTCGGGAATGTCCCGTGGGTCGCCGGCCTCAGCCGGTAACCTGCCTGGCCGTGGCCGACCCCCTGTTGCGCGCCCCAAAGGGCACGCGTGACCTTCTGCATCCCGCATCTGTTCGCTTTCGCGCGTTCGGTGAC
>JAYUFA010000136.1:0-6339 GCA_043738925.1 Actinomycetota bacterium | reverse complement strand
CGGCGCGAACTCGCTTCGTGTCGGGGTGGTAGGTGAGGGTGACCCCGAGCTCGTCGTAGATGGCTCGCTTGACTTCTGGGCTGGCGCCCTCAAGCACTCCGACGATTTCGTTGAGTCGCTTCATGTGCGCCTGGATTTCACCTGGCGTGAGGCCTTGCTCGACGGGCGTTGTCGAGCGGCGCCGCCGAGTACTACATCGGCGAGGTCGCGTCCGCGGCCGAGTGACCTCAGCGGGCGGGCATGCTGTCGCGGTGACTCACCGACGTGCCGTTGCGGCCGGACTGACTGTCGTCCTGCTCTGGGCCAGCGCGTTCCCGGCAATCGAGCAGGCTGTGCCGCAGATGGGCACGGTGGGCCTGTCTTTCGTCCGCCTCGCCGTCGCCACGGTCGCGCTCCTGGCGGCCGGGCGGCGCGCCCACACCCGCGTGCCGCGCCGTGAAGACCTGGGATGGATCGCGGCCTGCGGCCTCTTCGGGATGTTCTCCTACCAGCTGCTGTTGAACTTCAGCGAGCGACACGTGCCCGCCGGTACGGCCAGCATCATCGTCGCCGCGGCACCACTCGTGTCCATCGCCGTCGCGCGCACGCTCTTCCACGAGCGGGTCACCGGATACACCATCGTCGGCAGTGCCGTCGCGCTCGCGGGCGTGACCACGGTGTGCGCGGCGCGCGCGGGGATCTCCGTGTCCCAATCCGTGTGGGCCGTCGTGCTGGCGATGATCGTGCAGGGCGTCTACCACCCGCTGCAACGGCCGTTGCTGCGCAACTATCGCGGGATCGAGGTGGCGACCTATACGATGGTCGCCGGCACCGTCATGATGCTGCCGTTGGTGCCTCTTGGCTGGTCGTCGCTCGCCCACGCCTCGGGCGCCGGATGGGCCGGCGCCGTCTATCTCGGACTGGTCCCGTCGGCGCTGGGCTTCGTGCTCTGGGGATTCGCGGCATCGCATCTGCCCACGGTCACCCTGACCTCGCTTCTTTACCTCGTCCCACCTGTTGCGGTGCTCATTGCGTGGATCTGGCTGGACGAGGTTCCGACCCGTGTCGAGTTGGTCGGCGGGCTCTTGGTGCTGGCCGGCGTGATCGTCGTGACGCGCGGTCCCGCGATCGGCGCCGCGGTGCGTCGAGCGACACGACGTTCGGCGGCCAACCCCGACTCCAACAGAGGACTGCGATCTGCGGTCTGCGGAACCGTGGCCACGAACGGTCGCATGCTGCCGGAATAGGATGTGTCTGGGCAGTTCGAGTGTCACTATTCACTGGGAGGCTGCGGTTGCGTTCCGAACCGTTGACCGGCGCGCTGGGTGCGGAGGTATTCGACGTGGACCTCGGCGACCGCGCGAATCTGCCGTTTGCTGCGGTCGAGATGGCGTTGTTGGATCATAAGGTGCTCGTGTTCCGGGGCCAGCAGCTCGACGACGCGGCACAACGAGACTTCGCGGCCCGCTTTGGTCGGGTGCAGCAGTTCCCGTTCGGGGTTCCGGTCGATCCGTTGGTGCCCGAAGTCCACGCGATCGCGACTGGAGGCGACGCGCCGAAGACATCGAATGCCGACACTTGGCATAGCGACGCGACGTTCATGCGTGAGCCGCCGCTGGGCTCGGTGCTGCGGGCTGTTCAGCTGCCGGCGCGAGGCGGTGACACCTTGTTCGCGGACACCGAGATGGCGTATGAGGCGCTTTCGGCACCGTTGCGTCGGCTCGTCGATGAACTCACGGCCACGCACGACTTCGCGAAGTCGAGTGCTCACCGTCGTCCGCTGCAGGATCGGTACCCGCCGGTTTCGCACCCGGTGGTGCGCGTCCACCCGACAACGGGTCGGCGTGGGTTGTTCGTCAACCGGATATTCACCGTGGCCCTGGACGAGCTCACCGTGCGCGAGAACGAAGCGCTGCTGTCAATGCTGTGCGATCACGTGCAGTCACCCGACTTCCAGTGCCGTGTGCGATGGGCTCCCGGCACCGTCGTGATGTGGGACAACCGGTGCACGCAGCACTACGCAGTCTGTGACTACCGCGAGTCTCGGGTGATGCACCGGGTGGTGATCGACGGCGACGCCCCGCTCGGAGTCGCCGATGCGACAAAGCGGCGATGCTGAGCCGGTCGCTGGCTTCGTCTCGCGTGAAGGTGGCGGTGATGTCGAGGGCGTCGATGAGCGCCCTCTCGATCGTGGCGCCGTGTGCGTCGCTGCGAGTGATTGTGCGCGCTTTATGGTTCGGGTCCTGTCCTTCGGGGTCGCGTGGGGGCGGGTGGGACCCTCATGCATCGGCGGCGGCGACCAGCACTGCGATCGGGTGGGCCGATAAGAGAGCGATCGTTATATATAGGATGCCTTGTGACGTCGGTTCATCGGGATCGGCGGCGAAGAGGGGGCGACCGTGCGGACGGATCTGTGTGAGGTTTTCGGCATCGAGTATCCGATCTACGCGTTCACGCACTGTCGCGACGTGGTCGTCGCGGTGAGCAAGGCCGGCGGGCTCGGGGTCCTCGGTGCGGTGGGGTTCAGTGCCGATCAGCTGGAGATCGAGCTGAACTGGATCGATGAGCACATTGATGGCAAGCCCTACGGGGTCGACACAGTGATGCCGGCCAAGTCGGTCGACACGGGCGACGGTGGCAGCTCGGCAGACGACATCGTCGGCCGGATCCGCGCCATGATCCCCGACGAGCACTGGCGGTTCGTCGACGAGTTGATGGAACGTTTCGACGTTCCTCCGCTGCCCGAGCAGATGGCACCCGGCGGCGTGATCGGCTGGGCCGAGGAGGTGGCGCGCCGCCACGTCGAGATCGCGCTCGCTCATCCGATCGTGTTGCTGGCGAACGCATTGGGTTCGCCTCCCCGCGACATCATCGACCGCGCCCACGCACAGAGCGTGAAGGTCGCCGCGCTGGCCGGCAAGGCCCAACACGCGCAGCGCCACGTGAACAACGGCGTCGACATCATCGTGGCGCAGGGTTATGAGGCGGGCGGCCACACGGGCGACGTCGCGACGATGGTGCTGGTGCCCGAGGTGGTCGACGCGGTCGCACCGGTACCGGTGCTCGCCGCGGGAGGGATCGGCTC
Source organism: Actinomycetota bacterium (assembly GCA_043738925.1). Lineage (GTDB taxonomy): Bacteria > Actinomycetota > Acidimicrobiia > Acidimicrobiales > WLNW01 > WLNW01. The sequence continues at coordinate 3,275 of JAYUFA010000136.1, read as the reverse complement.
GGGTCGCCAGATCGCCGCGGCCTTGGCACTCGGCGCGCAGGGCGCGTGGACCGGGTCGATCTGGCTCGCCACCGCAGAGAGCAGCGCGTCGCCGGACACGATCGAGCGCTATCTCGAGGCGACGTCGAGTGACACGGTCCGGTCGCGTTGCTTCACCGGGAAGCCGGCGCGCGCGCTGAGGAACACGTGGACGGAGGCCTGGGAGGACCCGAACGGACCTGGACCGCTGGGGATGCCGTTGCAGAACATTCTCACCGCGGAGGCGAACGCCCGGATTGCCCGCACCCACCGCAAGGATCTCGGCTTCGTACCGGTCGGTCAGATCGTCGGCAGCATGAACCGGGTACGGCCGGTGCGCGACGTCATGTTCGCTTTGGTGGACGAGTACATCGCCGCGGCCGAACGCATCGCGCGCACGCTCACGGACGCGGCGCAGTGACCACCCCAGCCCGTAAGAACGAGAAGGGACGACCATGGCATTGGTAGCGACATCGCTCGACGAGATCGACTTCTGGGATCTCGACATGTTCGAATTTGGGGACCCGCACGCGGCGTGGAAGCTCTTGCGTGAGCAGGCGCCGGTGTGGTGGCACGACCGTGACGGCGGTGAGCACTTCTGGAGCATCACCCGCTACGACGACTGTCACGCCGTGCACGCGGACCCGGTGCGATTCAGTTCGGAGCGCGACGGCATCATGATCCGCACGAACGAGCAGATGCTGAACGACTGGGCCGGATCGCTCGGGTTCAAGCCGATGATCCACACCGACCCCCCGCGGCACGCGCCACTCCGCAAAGCCATCTCGCACAACTTCACGCCCCGCGCGATCGCACGGCTCGAAGACCAGCTACGTGGGTACGCCACGAGATGTCTGGACGAAGCCGCGGACCGGCGCGAGATCGACTTCGTCCGCGACATCGCCCATCGCATCCCCGCAGCCATCGCGTTCGCGCTGATGGGCGTGCCCGAGGAGCGATGGGACCGCTTGGCCGAGCTCGAGCACATGACCGTGACGTCGAGCGACCCTGAGTTCACGCACGGCAAAGCGGCCCACGAAGCGGCCGCCGCGGCGAGCATGGAACTGTTCGGCTACTGGGCCGAGCTCATCCAGCATCGGATGAAGGAGCCCGGCGACGATCTGTTGAGCCAGCTCCTCGCGGCGAACGTGGAAGGTCACCGGCTGCCCTGGGAGCAAGTGGTGGCAGAAGCCGGTCTGCTGCTGGCGGGCGGGTTGGACACGACCCGGGCCGCGGCATCGGCCGGCGGCATGCTGGCCCTGCTGGAGCGGCCCGATCAACTTCGCGACCTGCAGGCGAACCCGTCGCTGTTGCCGACCGCCGTCGAGGAGTTCGTGCGGTGGGCGAGTCCGATCACCTCGGAGGCCCGCACCGTCACGCGCGACACCGAGCTCCGCGGGCAACAGTTACGTGAAGGCGACCGAGTCGTCATGTGGTCGCCGTCGTGCAACCGTGACGAAGCGCACTTCGAGGATCCGTTCCGCTACGACATCCGCCGCCAATCGAACCGTCACCTGGCCTTCGCGTACGGCGAGCACTACTGCCTCGGCGTGCACCTCGCCCGCCTTACGCTGAAGGTCGAGTTCCAGGAGCTGCTCCAGCGCTTCACGTCCTTCGAGCTGGCGGGCGACCCGGCTCGCGTCCGCTCCAACTTCGTCGGCGGCCTCAAGCACCTTCCGGTCGTCCTGACGCCCCGATAGCGTCGTCGGCCGTGGCGACGCAGGCCGAGCGCAAGGACGAGACACGTGCGCTCCTGCTTTCCGCAGCCGCCGCCGTATTCGCCCAGCGCGGCGTCGAGGGAGCGTCGGTGGACGCCATCGCCGAGGCGGCGGGCCGCACCTCGGGCGCGCTGTACTCGCACTTCGGCAGCAAAGAAGGGCTGCTCATCGAACTTCTCGAATCGTGGCGGAGCGAGGTTTCCGCGGCGATCCTGGTCGACCTGTCGGACGCCCGCACCAGCGACGAGCGACTGCTCGCGCTGTGGCACGAGTTCGCGCACGCAAAGGGGGCCGCTCGCCAATGGGTCCAGCTCGAGCACGAGCTCTGGCGGTGGGTGACCCGGACCGAGCACAACGAGAAGCGCACCCTCATCGCCGACCGCTATCGAACGGCCCGGGACGCGATGACCGCGCTGTTCGACGAGTGGGCACGGGAGGGACTGATCCCTGCGCCGCGCGCCGATGCCGGACCTGCGGTGATCGGCCTGCTCATCGGGCTCGAGATGCAACACCGGCTCGACCCCGCGGCCGTCACCGACGAGATCGCCCTCGCAGGCTTGCGAGCACTGCTTGGCCACCGCGACGCCGGTTGACATCAAGAGGACCGGTCGCAGGCCTGGGGTGTCTCCGATCGGTCGGACGACCTTGAATCGGCGTGATCTCGCTGGTGCCGCTGCGGCACAGCGATGAAGTGACCGGAAACACCGGTCACCACCCCAACCCGACCTGATGCAAAAGGCCGGACGGTTCAGCCACCACCTCGCCCGGCCTGGCGCAGACACCGAATGTCTCACGCGTGATACACTCGGTGTCTATGGCTGATGTTTCGATTCGTGATCTGAGAAACCACGGTGGCGACGTCGTGGATCGGGTCGAGCGTGGCGAGCGGTTCGTAGTGACGCGTAGCGGAAAGCCGGTGGCCGAGTTGCGGCCCCTCGGTCCGCAAGGCTTACCGGTGGCCGAGCTCATTCGGCGAAGGGAGCATCTGCCGTTGGTCGATCCAGCGTCACTGCGGCGCGATGTCGACGACGCAATCGACGCCTCGCTGTGACGGGTCGGGGGGTCCTCGACACGAGCACGTTGATCTTGCTCGGTCGAATCACTGACCTTGCCGCGTTGCCCGCGGAGCCGTTGATCACCGCGGTCACGTTGGCCGAGTTGTCGGTCGGTCCGTTGGTCGCTGCCTCCGACGTCGAGCGTGCGGCGCGTCAAGCGCATCTGCAAGCTGCGGAGTCCGACTTCGAACCGCTTTCGTTCGACGCCGCGGCGGCCCGTGCGTTCGGTTCGGTTGCCGCTTCGCTGAGGCGCGGCGGTCGCAAGCCGGCGGCGCGCGCACACGACGCAATGATCGCGGCGATCGCCGTCGCGCACGATCTCCCGGTTCACACGTGTAACGCCCGAGACTTTGTGGGTATCGACGGTCTCGAAGTGATCGCAGTCCGGCACCCGGACCGCGACTGAACAGCAGCGGGTCGCCCACGCCATGCAGGCGTTGGATCAGTAGGCCGCGCACTTGGCGGGTTCGTACGACCGTGGCGC
>JAYUFA010000135.1:0-2403 GCA_043738925.1 Actinomycetota bacterium | reverse complement strand
GGCTGGGCACCTGATAGTCGGCCCAAACCATCGGCACCGTGCCCAGCATGCGGATCTCGGTGGCCGAGATGACGGAGTAGGTCACGTCGAAGGCGATGTGCTTGGTGACGCCGTGCACGGTGAGGTCACCCGTCGCCGCCGCCTTCTTCTCGGTACCAACCGTCGGTACCGAACCGAAGGCGATGGGCGAGGACAGCTTGAAGGTCGCGGTGGGGAACTGCGCGGTGTTGAGGATGCGTGTCTGCACCTGACCATCGCGACGACTGCTATCGCTCGTGAGCTTCTTCAGATCGGCCGTGGCGTCAACGGTGGTCGCGGTGGTGCCGGCGACGGTGACGGTGCCCGTGACCGCGTTGGTGCGGCCAACGGCGACGTTGTTCGCGAGTCCGCCGACGAGGTCCTCGGTGACGCGGTAACCGACCTGCGACGCGTTGGTGATGGTCCACGTGCCGGCGAGGTCGTTGACCGACGCGTTTGCCACGTGCGCGATGGTGGTCGTCGCAGCCGCCGAACCGGCGGTCGCTACGGGCGATCCACTACTGGTCGTCGTAGCGACGCTGTTGATGGTCAGTGGGGGCGGCGCGTCGGATTTGATGAACACCTCGTAGACGACGATCGCGCCGACGATCACGAGGACGACGGCAGCAAGGAGACCGCCGATGGCGCGCTTGCGGGTGATTTGCATGTCGAAATCCTTGCGAAGGGGAGCTGGTAGCAAACAGTACGCACGGCTACCGCCGGCGGTTCAGCCTATGTTGGTCGACGCCCCGCTACGGGTCACGTGACGGGTGCCGGTAGCTTCGCCACGTGTACCGGTTCGCCCTGCGTCCGAAGTGGATTCTCTCGCACCTATTCGTGCTGGCGCTGGTTGTCCTGATGATCAATCTCGGCTTCTGGCAGTTGCGGCGCCTCGATCAACGTCGCGCGTTCAACGACACCGTGCGTGCGGCTCTCGCGCAACCGGCGGTCGATCCGGGATCGACCACACCGGCTGAGTGGGCTCGCGTGAAGATGCGCGGCTCGTTCCGCCGCGGTGCTGATGTGCTGGTCGCGAACCGAGCCCAGAAGGACCAGGCGGGCTATTGGGTGTTAAGTCCGTTCGACACCGCGAACGGCACCATCGTGATCGATCGCGGTTTCGTTCCTCGGTCGCTCGTCGCTCAGGGCAGCCTCGCGCAGAGCACACCACCGTCGGGCGAAGTTGTGATCGTCGCGACGGTGCAGTACTCGCGTCATGGGGTTTTCGCGACGAGTGTCGGTTCCTCCGGCGCGATCGAGATCAGTCAGGTCGACGTTGCTCGTCTTGGTGAACGTTGGGGCTCGGAGCTGCTGCCCTATTGGGCGCATGCGGTCAGCGCACAGGGCGCGCCGCTCGAAGCGGTGGTCGATCCGACGTTGAACGACGGGCCGCATATCAGCTATGCGGTTCAGTGGTTCATCTTCTCGACGATCGCGATCGTCGGCTATCCGCTGATCCTGCGACGCAACGCAAGGGCGCGTCGCGACGGTATGGACCAGATGGAGTACGAGCCCAACTAGCGTCTGTCTCCGATGACTGTTGCCACCGATCCTGAGCTGCTCATCCTGCACACGCTGCGGTTGAAAAGTTTCGTCGATGCGGACGTGGTGGCGAATGCGGCGCGGCTGGCCGAGTCGACAGCATCGGAGATTCTCCAACGGCTTGCCACCCAGGGGTTCGTGGCCTACCGCGATGGTCGCATTCGTGGTTGGTCACTTACCGCAGCTGGTCGGAGTGAGGGTGAACGCCAGCTCGCGGCTGAGCTTGATCGCGTGGGGTGCCGCGCTGTCGTGCGCGCGGCGTATGGCCAGTTCGTCGCGCTCAATCAACAGATGTTGGTTGCCTGTACCCGCTGGCAGCTACGCACGATCGACGATTTGCCGTTGGTCAACGACCATACCGATGCGGCATACGACGCCGGCGTCATCGCCGAACTCGACGCGATCGACGACGCCGTGCAGCCGATCTGTCAGCAGCTTGCCTCAGTGATGGGACGGTTCAACCACTACAACGGGCGGTTCGTCGCGGCCCGGGTACGCGTACACGCCGGTGACCACGATTGGTTCGCAATGCCGGTGATCGACTCGTATCACACCGTATGGTTCGAGCTGCACGAGAACCTTCTCGCTACGCTCAACCTCGAACGCAATGCGGAGTCCCGCTGAGAAGGTAGAGCGGAGTTCCGCTGAGAAGGTACGAGGAGAAGGACCCATGCCGCGCTTTGGCCGCGTGATGACCGCAATGGTCACGCCCTTCAAGGCCGATGGCTCGCTCGATTGTGAGGGCGCTTCGAAGCTCGCGCGGTGGCTGGTCGACAACGGCAACGACGGCCTGGTCGTAGCCGGCACGACCGGTGAGAGCCCGACCCTCACCCATCACGAGCA
>JAYUFA010000134.1:0-2404 GCA_043738925.1 Actinomycetota bacterium | reverse complement strand
CGCCGTGAGCGGATGCTGTGGCGAATCCACCACGTGGCCAGCACCACGATCGCTATGGCCGACAACACGACGCCAAGCCCCGAGAGAGCGAACGAGCGTATGCGCAGCTTGCCTTTTGCCAGCTCACCGAGCGAGCCCTGGGGAGCATTGACGCTGTACTCGAGCAACGAGTCTCCTGACGTCTTGACCTCGACATCGAACGCGACCACGTTGGCCCCGGGTTGCAACGTCGTCGAGAGCGACGCACCGTTTGGGAAGGCGAGCTTCTCGGCACGCAGGTCGATACGTACGTTGGCCGGCACCGACAATCGGTTTTCGATCGAAAGGCGAATGGTCTCTCGTCGGGAGGTGAGTGTGATGCGTTCCGACTCGGGGACGCTCAGCGCGAGCTTGCCATCGGCGGTGCGAAGGCTCCGGTCGACGAACGCCGTGATCGCGGCGGTGAATTCGCGTCGTCGCTCCGGTGAAAGTCGAGTGTCGTTCGAGGCAAGCAGCTGCTTGTCGAAGTGCTGCCGTTGTGATGCGGCGGTTGGACCGAAGATCGCGCCGAAGCTGTCAAGCGCCGAACGCGCACCGTCGATGTCATTTGCCTGGCTGTCGACGTCCGCGCCTCGAGGAGAAACAAGCAATCGAAGCATGGGGCCGGACAGCACGCTCTCCACTTGACCTTCGCCCAGAGGGCTCGCGCGCGAGACCGTTGCGAAGAAACTGTCAAGGTCGCGCAGCTTCACCACGGACACAGCGCTCAGCGATTTCAACAGCGTGTCGATGCCACCCAACGCCGGTGCCCAGTCCTCGGGAAACAGGACGACGCTGCCGCGCGCTACCGACGGCTGGTCGAAAAATCCGCCGACGATGTCGGCCACGATGTCTTGGACGGCGGTACCGGGCGTGGAGGTGCGGCCGAGGGTACGAATCTCTTCGGTCATCCACGAGTCGGCCGAGGCGGCGAGGAGATCCTGATTGCCGGCGTCGCGGACACGAAACGTCTGGGCGAACGGAGAAGGAAACAGCGAAGGTTGGGTCGATTCGAGTTGGGTGTCGGGCACGACGATGTCGACTGCTCCTTCGCGGCGCAGCGATTCCAACGCACCAGCGCCGTCGTTGGCGCCGAGCACGGACACGCGAGGCGTAATGCTGCCTGACGCGCGGGCGAGCGTACGCGACAGCGTGTCGGCACCCGCTCGGAGTTGCAGTGCCACCGAGCTTTCGCGGCCCGCGCGACGCCACGCTTCGATGTCGATCGGTACGTAGGTCGACGCGAGCACGAGAGCATTCTTCGTGGCCCTTTGGAGATGCTCGAGTGTCGCCCGGGCCTCGGGTTCGGACGCATCGAGGGAGTCCAGCGTCTCCGGGTTGGGGATCACGGTCATGGAACCTACGGGCGCCCCTTCGAGCTTCGTGGCGATGTCGTCGAGGCGTGCTTGTTCGGTCACGCTGAACTTGATCGTTCCGTCGGGCTGCAATGCGGTCGGCGAACGGAGCGGCACGACCAAGCTCACGCTGTAGGGAGCATCACCACTTGCTGTTGCGCCGACGCGGATCAGCCACGTCGTAAGTGGTCGCGATGATCCGATCGTGATCTGTATGGGGTACACGCCAGGTGTCTGAGGGAGGAGATCGTTGGTGACGTTGAGCACCATCGTCGGTCGGTTCGGATCGGTGAGCTCGCTCACGTGTCTGATCACGGGGTTGTAGTCGCCTCGGGTTGGCGCAGCAGAGCCGTCGATGATCTGACGAATGCGCAAACGGCCTACGCGCGCAAAGATCGACAGCCTGACGATGTCGCTCGGCAACGCGCCACTGACGCGAAATTCAACGCGCAAGCTGTCGGTGGCCCGCACCTGGGGACTGATCGATTCAAGTGTTGCCGTCACTGTTGCGGGTGACGTTGGCTGGGATTGAGCCGCGGCGACGCTGGTCGAGAACGCGCACGCCGCGACACAGAGGGCAATCGCGAGAACACGACGAGTCAGCGAACCAGCGCCCTTCATGGAGTGCGCAATTCGCAACGCAGCACGGCAAGACCGGGCTGGACGAGGCGAAACCCGAGGTGTTCATACAGAGCGAGTGCGCGGTGGTTCGTCTCCTGGGTGTTGACCGACGCTGCCGTCGCGTGACGATGCGCGAGCCACGTGAGCGTGTCGGTGACGAGCCTCGTGGCGATGCCTGATCCTTGTCGGTCCGGGTCGACCGCCAGTCGTTGCAGGTAGCCCTGATCGCCGGCGAGACCGGTGACCGCATACGCGACGAGCTCGGGCATGAACATACCCACGACCCGCGTCGTCGGCGTGGCTTGAATCGCCTCGATGAGGTTGGCTTGATCAAGTTTCCAGAAGGGATCGAACGCCCGTTGGTCGAGCTCGAGCAACGCGCGGTGATGCCACCGGTGGATACGGCGAAG
>JAYUFA010000133.1:0-6350 GCA_043738925.1 Actinomycetota bacterium | reverse complement strand
GGTACCAGCTCGGTGGGCGAGAACTTCTGTTTGGGCCGCTCCGCGGTCCAAACACTCGCTGTGCTGCTGGGTCGCACTCGCCTATTGGCTCGTGCTCTTGGCTCGCCGCCTGCGATCGGCTCGCAGCGCGCCCGCGCCGGCATACGCGGCGGCGTCTGCGAGCCGATTCACGACCAGCGGATCGAGATCGGGCACACCGAATTCGATCGCGACCAGTGCATCGGTGGCGCGGGCGACGACTTCGCGGCCGCGCGAGGTCAGCTCTGCGAGCACCAGACGTCGGTCACCAGGGTCGGTGTTGCGCCGCACGAGTCCGTCACGTTCCAGCAGGTCGATGGTGTTCGTAATGCTGGTCGAGTGCACCATCAGTCGTTCGGCCATCTTGCCGAGCGGCAGCGAACCTCGGCGCGAGAACGACAGCAGCACCAGCGCCTCGTAGCGGCTGAACGTGAGCCCCTCCGGCTTGAGCGCCTTGTTGATGCGGTCGAGCACGACCTGATGGGCCCGAGTGATGGTGGTCGCCGCCGACATGGCTTCGAGCGCGGCCCATCCGTGGACGGCCCACTGCCGTCGGGCTTCTTCGATCGGGTCGAACGCAAGCGCCATGCGCCGATGCTAGTGGTGACGAGTTTACAAGGATTTCCGATAGTAGGATGTCCATAGAACCACCGCCCCGATCGGTGGAGGAAGGCCGAGTGCCATGCCCGCTCGCTCCCCTGACACTCGTCCCGTCGTCGCGACCGCGTCGCTCCTCGCCGACCAACGCAGCACCATCTCCGGCATCCCCGTCGAGCCCGTCTATGGCGACGCGCCCTACCCCGGCGACTACCCGTACACCCGCGGCATCCACGCTTCGATGTACCGCACTCGTCTGTGGACCATGCGCCAATTCGCCGGATTCGGCACGGCCGCCGATACCAACGCGCGGTTCAAGGAACTGCTGCGCGCCGGGGGCACCGGGCTGTCGACAGCGTTCGACATGCCCACCTTGATGGGGCGTGACTCCGACGACGAATGGTCAATCGGCGAGGTCGGCAAGGCCGGCGTTGCCATCGACACGCTGGCCGACATGGAGGATCTGTTCGCAGGTATCGACGTGTCGTCGGTGACCACCTCGATGACCATCAACGGCCCGGCGGCGATCGTGATGGCCATGTACATCGCGCAGGCCGAGCAAACGGGCGTCGCGCGCGGCACGCTCGGCGGCACGCTCCAGAACGACATCTTGAAGGAGTACCAAGCACAAAAGGAATACATCTATCCGCCGCGGCCCTCGATGCGCTTGGTCACCGATCTTGTGCGCTTCACTACCGCCGAGATGCCGAAATGGAACCCGATTTCGGTAAGCGGTTACCACATTCGCGAAGCGGGCAGCACGGCCACACAAGAGCTGGCGTTCACGCTGGCCAACGGCTTCGCGTACGTCGAAGCCGCGATGGCGGCTGGTCTCGACATTGACGAGTTCGCGGGTCGTTTGTCGTTCTTCTTCAACAGTCACAACGACTTCTTCGAAGAGATCGGCAAGTTCCGCGCCGCGCGTCGCATCTGGGCGCGCTGGATGCGCGATCGGTACGGCGCAAAAAGCGAGCGATCCTGGGCGTTGCGTTTCCACACCCAGACCGCGGGGGTGTCACTCACGGCAAAGCAAGCCGAGATCAACATCGCGCGGGTCGCTCTGCAATCGCTCGCCGCGGTGTTGGGCGGCACCCAGTCATTGCACACCGACAGCTACGACGAGGCACTCGCGCTCCCCACCGAGAAGGCCGCACGTATCGCGTTACGTACGCAACAGATCGTGGCGCACGAGTCGGGCGTTGTGAACGTGGCCGATCCGCTGGGCGGGTCAGCGTATGTCGAGTGGATGACCGACGAACTCGAGCGACGCGCCGAGGAGGTATTCGCCCATCTCGACGAGCTCGGCAACGGATCGTTGCTCGAAGGGGTCTACGCCGCGATCGCGAGCGGATGGTTCATGGGCGAGATCGCCGACTCGGCCTATCGTTACGAGCGCGAGGTCAACGCCGGAACGCGTCTCGTCGTCGGGGTCAACACCGGTACCGATGGCGACGACACGCAACCACCCACGTTGTACCTCGGGCCCGAGATCGAAGAATTGCAACGCAAGCGGCTCGACGCGGTCAAGCACGATCGCGACAGCGACGCGGTGTCCCGCGCGTTGGCCAGTGTCACCGACGACGCTCGCGACCCGACGGTGAACCTGATGCCGGCCATCATCGACGCAGTGCGTGTGTATTGCACTGAAGGTGAAATCGTTTCCGCGCTCGGCACCGTGTTCGGCACCTACGTCGAGACCGCAGTCGTGTGATGACCACCGACGCTCCCTTGCGTGTGGTGTTGGCCAAGCTCGGGCTCGACGGACATGATCGCGGCATCAAGGTGGTCGCGCGGATGTTGCGCGACTCGGGGTTCGAGGTGATCTACTTGGGGCTGCGCCAGACTGCAGCGTCGATCGTCGCCGCGGCCGAGCAGGAGGATGCGGATGTGATCGGTCTGTCGATGCACAACGGCGGCCACCTCGCTCTTTCGGCACGGATGCTCGACGCTATGCGCAAGGCCGAGCTCGACGTGCCGCTGGTGATCGGTGGCATCGTCCCCGATGTCGACATGGCTGCGTTGCACGAGCTCGGCGTAGCCGCGGTGCTCGGGCCGGGCGCATCCGCCGACGACGTTGTCGCCACGGTGCGCGGCGTGGCTCACGCGAGGTCGTGATCGACGCAGCGACGTTCGACGAGCTGCTCACCCGCGCCGCCGCGGGCGAGCGACGCGCCGTAGGCAAGTTGTTGAGCATCGTCGAGCGAGGCGGCGCTGATGCGGCGGGGCTCGACGAAATCACCCACCCGCGCGCTGAAAACGCGCATGTCGTCGGCATCACCGGGGCACCGGGGGCTGGCAAGTCCACGCTCGTCGGCGCGCTCGTCGCACTCCTCGCCACGCACGAGCAGCGTGTGGGTGTGCTTGCGATCGATCCATCGTCACCGGTCAGCGGTGGCGCTATCCTCGGTGATCGCATCCGCATGGATGACCGTGTACCGAGTGGCGACAACGTGTTCATCCGATCGATGGCCACGCGCGGCCAGCGCGGCGGCCTCGCGCTCGCGGTGCCCGGCGCGCTGCGTTGCCTCGATGCAGCAGGCTTCGACACGATCGTGCTCGAAACGGCGGGCGTCGGCCAGATCGAGATCGATGTCGTCGCCAACGCCGACACAACCGTGGTTGTGCTCACCCCCGGATGGGGCGACGCGGTCCAAGCGAACAAGGCCGGCGTCATGGAGATCGCCGACGTATTCGTGGTGAACAAAGCCGACCGGCCCGGCGTCGACGACGCGGTACGAGACATCGAGTACATGCTCGATCTCGGCCACAAGGGGGTTGACTCATGGCGTCCGCCCGTCGTTCGCACCATCGCCACCGACGCCACCGGAATCGACGAGCTCGAGGCCGCAATCGCGTCGCATGACGCGTACCTCGCCGCCACCGGTGAGCTCGCGACTCGACGCACCCATCGACGGTTGATCGAAATGCGCTCGGTCGCGCGTCATGCACTCGACGGCGCTCTCGATACTGCGATCGATGCACGGCATGTTGCACTCGACGCGATGCTCGCCGGCTCCATGACACCTGCCGCAGCAGCTGCAGCCATCGTCGCCGACCTCCTTCGCTGATCGCCGTCCTCAGCTGATCGCTTTGATTGCGTGGCGCAACCATCGTCTACGCTGACGGTGATGCAGACCGAGGAGCGGCACGCGGGCAGCGGGCTCACACCGAGACAGATCCACCTCGTGATGACTGCTGTCATGACGGGTATGTTCCTCGCCGCGATGGACGGCACCATCGTCAGCACCGCGATGCCGACCATCGTCGGCGAACTCGGCAACCAAAGTCAGGCGCCGTGGGTCTCCGTCGGATACCTGCTGACCCAATGCATCGCCACACCGATCATCGGCAAGCTCTCCGACCTGTTTGGCCGCAAGCAGACCTTCCAGGCCACGATCATGGTGTTCCTTGCGGCGTCCGTGCTTGCGTCCGCCGCGCAGAACATGCCTCAGCTCGTGCTTTTCCGCGCGCTGCAAGGCATCGGCGCCGGTGGCCTCTTGTCGCTGCCGATGGCCATCGTGGGAGACATCCTTCCTCCTGCTGAGCGCGCCCGCTACCAGGGATACATCGCCGCGTCCTTCGCGTTCGCGACGCTGTTCGGTCCCCTCGCCGGGGGCTTCTTCGTCGATCACCTCAACTGGCGGTGGGTCTTCTTCATCAACCTGCCGATCGGCCTCGCGTCGATGGTGTTGGTGCAGCGACGTTTGCACATCGCACGCACGCCAACGCGGCGCAGTATCGACTTCGCGGGAGCGGTCGCGCTGAGCTGCGCTATCTCGCCGGTGGTGCTCGCGTTGTTGTGGTCAGGTGAACACAACGGTTGGGCATCGGGGACGACACTTGGACTGTTCGCCTTCGCGGCGCTCTCGACCGTCGCGTTCGTCATGATCGAGGCGCGCGCCGAAGAACCGATCCTGCCGTTGCATTTGTTCTCGAATCGCGTCGTGCGCACGAGTCTCATCGGCGGCTTCGTGATCGGCATCGCGATGTACGGCGTGGTCAGTTGGTCGACGCTGTTCCTGCAAGTGGTCGCGCGGACGTCAGCCACCACATCGGGCCTGCTCACCGCACCGAACGCTTTTGCCATCACGATCGCGTCGATTGTGTCGGGTCGACTCATCGCGAAACACCGCATCTACAAGCCTTTCCCGATCATCGGCATCGCCATGCTCGGGGCGGGCGCTGCCTTGCTGGGCACGATGAATCAACACACAACCAAGTGGGATCTCTGCGCGCGGCTCGCGGTGGCCGGGCTGGGTATGGGCCAAATCGGGCCGTCGCTCACGATCATCGTGCAAAATGCCGTTGAGTATCGCGACCTCGGCGTCGCCACCGCGGGCCTCTCGTTCATCCGAACGCTCGGTGGTGTGGTCGGCAGTGCCGGCATCGGCGCGGTGTTCCAGAATCGGCTGAACACGCTGATTCCGCGCTACGTAGGTGCCGACGCGTTGGCCACGCTGCCCGACACGCGAGCGCTACGCGGCAAGCCCTCGGTCATTCACGCGCTACCGCAACCGATACAGGACCATGTGGTGCGCGCGTTTGCCGACTCGATCACGATCGCCATTCGCTGCACGTTGCCGGTCCTGATCATCGCGCTGGTCGTCTTCGCGATGATCCCCAAAATTCCCCTGCGCGACACATTCGACGCCTCGCACGCGGCGGCCACCGAATAACGTCGGCGCGGTTCAGCTTCCCGCTTCACTCACCGCCGACAGCAGCGCGAGCATCGCCGCATTGAGCGGTGTGTCGATGCCATAGCGCGCTCCCCCGCGCACCACGGCGCCCGTGAGCGCGTCGTGTTCCATCGGCCGCTTCGCCAGGCGGTCATAGAGCATCGAAGAACCCATCATCGGATTCGTCGACGCCATCGCGAGAATCATCGCATCGGCCGCCGACGGGTCGAGGCGGGCACCGGCCGCCGCGCCGACCGCTAGGCACTCACGAGCGAGACCAATGGCGAGCGCCTGGATATCGGCGCGACGCATCACCGCGAGACGTTGCAACGTGAGCGCCGTCATCACCGACGCCGTCACATTCGACACGAGCTTGCGCCACATGACCGTGGTGAAGTCGTCGGTCTCGACCACCTGCACATCGGTTCCGGCGAAGATCGCTGCGAGGTCGGTCGCCAACGCTCCGGTCGCAACTTCGAGGTTCGCGAACCCGTGGTGCACCACGCGGCCTGGCGCAACTGCCTCAGCGCCGCAGAGCACGATCGCCGGCAACACCGGTGTGTTTCCCACATGCGCACGTACCCGTGCTTCGTGCTCGACGCCATTTTGCATCACCACTACGGCTCGCGTACGCGGGCCGCACGATCGGCGTAGCCACTCGGCCGCCGCGTCGGTCTGCTGCGCCTTGGTGGCGAGCCACACCCAATCGCCCTCGACCGCGTCCGCCGGATCAGTACGCGCCGCTACCGCAAGGACCCGTATCGAGCCGTCGATTTGCTGCACGCTGAGCTGTTCGAATGGCGAGCGCGAACACAAGACGAGCTCGTGGCCATTTCGCGCTGCTTCAACGGCAAAGTATCCGCCGATCGAGCCGGGACCGATGACGACGATGCGTGCCATCGCCTACCGTGATCAGAGCGTGCCGTAGGGGAACTTCGCATCGACCGCACCGTCAACCACGATCGTGCGCCCAGACACGAACGACGACAGGTCGGAGGTGAGGAACAGCACCGCACCCGCGATGTCCTCGGGCATGCCCATTCGACCAAGCGGCACGAC
>JAYUFA010000132.1:0-6383 GCA_043738925.1 Actinomycetota bacterium | reverse complement strand
GTCGGGTGGTCGTCGAGCCGGAACCGGTTCTGCAATCGCCGCGAGCTCCGACGGGGGCACCTGGTCGAGCGCGTCAAGGGTCCAGGGCTCGTCGCGTTCGATCGTGGTGAGCGGCTTCGGCTCGCTGAGCAGCGAGACACGTCCCCCGGGGACGAGAAAGGTTCCGCCGTTGATCTCTGAAGCAGCCGATTCGTTCCTCGTGCAGTTCTGACGCGTCGGTGAGGCCAGAGCCCGCAGGGCGAACGCCAGTCAGATGCCGTTCCCACGATGGGCAGCGCGGTGCCCGGCCCCATCCGCAGCCACTACGACCCGATGCGGTTCCAAGTGCCACAGCCGGTCGAGACCACGCCCACGTCGGTCGCGGCGATCGTGAGAAAGATCGGGCCGATGCCTGATCCGTTTGCGAGGAGCTCACTGGTGCCCGGTGTGCGGGCGAAGCCGCTGCGTCGCTCCCACGCGCACGCAGACGTCGCGATGGCCTCGTATTGCCCGGGCAGCACCTGCGAGCCAACGGCGTAGACGCCATCGACGAACGTCGATGCGGGTGAAACCGGTAGCGCCGAGAGCAGCGTCCATGTTCCGCATCCGCTGGTGACAAACCCGGTGTCGTTCGCTGCGATGTCGACGATCCGTTGACCCGAACCGACGTTGTTCGTGATCCGTTCTGCGGGGACGCCGGAGAAGCCGCTGAGACGCTGCCAGAAGCAGTCGGTTGTTCCGGCGGTGGTCACGTAGCGACCGGGGACGACTTGCGATCCGACGGCGTTCACGCCATCGGCGAACGACGACATTGGTGTGTACGACGATGCCGTAAACGTCGACCAGGTACGACAACGCGTGGCGATGAAGCGCACATCGCCGGGGTTGACATCGACGATGCGTTGACCCGACCCAAGGTCACTCGCCAACTCCTCGCTGAGCGTGCCGTAGAAGCCGTTCGTGCGCTGCCACGAACAGTTCGCGGTACCCGTTGTCACGTATCGGCCCGGTGCGATGTCCGTTCCGACGACGTGCGCGCCGTCGCCGAACGACTCGACATGCGGCGGGCAAGGTACAGCGGACCCGAACGGCACGTCGCCGTCGAAATACCCCATCACATCAACCAGAACGTCAACGGTGCCACCGGCGTTGTAGATGTTCACCTGACCACCAGCACCGACGCCGACCGTGACCATGTTCGCCACGGACATGCCTGCAGTGGTGTTCAGGTTCGAGGTGCCCGGACGTACCTGACCCGTCGGCCACACCGTCAAGTAACTCGACTGCGTCGGATTCGTCGCGGTGACGTTCAGCGCCACTGCCCCCACCGCAACCGTAGGCACACCGCCTGCGCCGGTGACGGCCAACGTGCGCGTTTCTCCCTGGCCGAGGGTGATCCCGCACGTTGCCACACGCGTGTCGAGCACGCGCGCGGGAACCACGCCGGCAAAGCCGCCGCCTACGGTGAACCAACCCATGACGTCCACAATGAGATCGGCGGGTCCGTTGTCGTTGTAGAGATTGATTTGACCGTCGACGCTCAAACCGACGAGCACCATGTTCGACACCGTTGAGCCTGAGGACACATTCAGATTGGACGACGCCGGCATCGTCGACCCCGCCGGCCAAACGGTCACGAACCCGCTAGCCGTGGTGTTGGTCGCCGTGACATTCAACGCGACCGCGACCGCGTTCGCCGGCACGCCGGCCACCCCACCCACGCTCAACGCACGCGATTCCTTGGCCGCGAATGTCGCGCCACCCAACCCGAGGCGCGTGTCCATCAGGCGTGTCGGCACCAAGCCCGTGAAACCGCCCAAGAAATAGCCCATGACGTCGACGAGTACTTGCGACGAACCGACCGCGTTCGCGATCGTGACCGAGCCGCTCACACTCAACCCGACGGTCACCATGTTCGCGACGGTTTGCCCGGCCGAGAAGTTGACGCTCGACGTTTCCGGCCGCGCCAACGGCGTCGGCCAAACCGTGAGGTAGCCAGCCGATGTCGGGCTCGTGACCGTGACGTTCAACACGACGCCCACCGCGCCTACCGGCACGCCGCCGACACCCGCCACCTTCAAGGCCCGCGACTCACCAGAGCCGAACGACGTACCACCGAGCGCGATGCGTGTATCCATCAGTCGAACCGGCGCAAGTGGGCGAAAATAACCCGGCGCGGCCGAGGCCGGCGACGATCCATCCATCACCAACAACGCCGCCACGATCACCACGCTCAGGAAGCTCGCGAACAACTGACGCCCACGCCGAACACGCATCACACCGCACCTCGAGGAGTCCATCGTCAACCGGTCGATGGCGACCCTACCCCTCGGTGCGCCACGGTGACCCTCGCCCTCCCCAAGCCGAAACGGTGGCGCCCAAGATCGAGCGGCGGGCACCGGTCACTTCCGCGTGCAGGACGCGCGGTCGGTGTACGGACCAACCCGTAGCGGCCCCGAGGGTTGCAAGCTCGTCAGCTTCTACGCCGATCGCAGCGAGTTGCCTGACAAGTTTGCCCGCGAAGCCGATCGGCAAACGTACGAAGCCACGATGCCGGCGCTTCTCGCCGCCTACGCCGCCGCGGGTATGCGAGGGTCCTAGGAGGATGCGCCTATAGGCGCATCCGACCCAGCAACACCGTCGTTGATCTCGCCTGGAACAGGCGAGATATCGAGGGCACGCCCGCGACGCTTCACCGATCCGCGCGAGTCCTAGGTATACGAGTAGTCGCTCGGCTCGAAGTGCTTCGTGAGGGCCCAGTAGGTCGGAATCGGCCACGGCGACAGGGTGAAGATCCTTCCGTCGGCGTTCTTGAAGTGCGAGTGCTTCACCGACCAGTGCGCCCACACCATTTGCGATATCTCGCTCTGGTGGCGCGCCGCGTAAGCATCGTGCACGTCGCGGAGTGGCTCGGCGGTACGTTGGCCAGCCGTCAGCATCGCGCGGAGGGCTTCCATGACGTAGTTGACCTGGCACTCCGATTGAAAGATCAGGCTGCCTCCGTGCGCAAGGTTGGTGCCGGGACCATAGAGACAGAACAGGTTCGGAAAGTTCGGCACCGTGATGCCGAGATACGCGGTGGGTTCCTCGCCCCATTGCTCGCGAAGCTTTTGGCCGCCGCGCCCGGTGATGTCCATCGGCCACAGGTAGTCGTTGTGGCGAAAGCCGGTCGCGTAGCAGATGACATCCGCGGGGTGATGCACACCATCGACGGTAATGACGCCGTCAGCGACGACGCTATCGATTTCGGTGCGCACGAGGTCGACATTCGGCTTTCGCAGGCATGCGAGCCATGAACCGTTGTCCTGAAGCGTGCGCTTCGCCGTGGCCGGATAATCGGGCATCACTTTCTTCAAAAGCTCGGGATCGTCGCCGACGCCCGCCAAGATGCACGACTCGAACCATGCACGGCTGGCCAGGTTCGCTTCGTTGATCGCACGTCCGTCGCTGTCGTCGAAGTCGGGATCGATACGCGAGCGGGCCACGTCGAGACCTGCTCCCGGATAGAAGGTCAGGAAGCGAAACCACCGACCATAAAACGGAAGGTGCCGCATGGCCCATCGCTCACCGTCGGGCACTCGCTCGTGATACATCGGGTTCGGGAACATCCACTGCGCAGTGCGTTGGAACACCGTGAGCTGCTCGACATCGTCGGCGATCGTTGGCGCGATCTGAAATCCGCTGGCTCCTGCACCGACGAGCGCGAAACGCTTGCCGCGGTAGTCGGCAGTTGCGTCCCATCGGGCCGAATGAAACGACGGGCCCTCGAAATCGGCCATGCCCACAATGTCGGGCAGCTTCGGCTGGTTCAACGCCCCGACTGCGCTGATCACAAACCGGGCGTCGAGGGTGTCGGTGGTTCCATCGGCGTTGCGCACATCGACACGCCAACGGCCTGACTGTTCATCGAAGGTCGCTGCCGTAACCTCAGTGTTGAACCGACAGTACTTGTCGATGCCACGCTTGTTCATCACGCTTTCGAAGTACGCGCGCAACTCGGAGTGCTGCGAGAAATACTCGGTCCAGTGATCGGCCGGCTCGAACGAGTAACAGTAGAAGTGACTGCCGATGTCGACGCGGGCTCCCGGGTAGCGATTCTCCCACCAGGTGCCACCCGGCCCGCCGTTCTTCTCGATGATCGTGAACGGCAGACCGGCTTGCGCCAGACGGATACCAGCGAGCAGACCGGCTTCGCCACACCCGATAACGACCGTGTGGGCATCGCCGCGAACGTCGTCGGTGATCTCGCCGGCCCACGTGATGGCACCGGCATCGGTGCCGTCGAGATGGAGGTCCTCCAGAAACATCGGCACCACCTCGGGCGAGACCTTGCCGCACGCGAGGAACTCCATCATCTCGTGAAACACGTCGTTCGAGGGAGCCGGCGGAAGCACGCAACCGGCATCGCGATACGCGACGATGAGGGGAAGCGCGCGACGCCGGACCTCGTCCTGCATCTCGTCGGACATCAAGCCCTGGTACTCGTTGAGTGCCGAACCCTGCGGACGTAGCTCGCCGCGAACCCACGTCGGATCACCCGTGATGTGCACGAGCGAGCACAACAACGCGGGCACGCTCACCACGTGCAATGCGGCGGCGATCGCCTCATCATCGTCATCGAAGCGAAGGCCCGCGTGGGGGTTGCGGTCGCCAGATCCAGCCATCAGTCCGCTCCGAGAGTCACATGAAGGACTCGCATCATCGCGCCCCGCACGCGACACGGCAACGCTCAGGGCAGGCGCAACGGCGGCGCGCCGAGAACAATTGGTGACTCGGCATCGAAGGCGTGGGTCATCAGTGCGGTCTCGCCCGAGCCGATCATGTGCGCCAGCAACGTGTCGACGCGTGTGTACACCGCCTTGGCTTGCGTCGAATACGGCGAGCGATACGCGCCATCGAACACCACTTGTGCCGCACGGATCGCGTCGCGTGTGCCGTCGAGCAACAACGCGGTACCCAGTTCGGCCATGTCGCGAACCCCAAGCAGGTAGAAGAGCAGGTCGCGCATCGGCATTCTGATTTCAACCTCGGAGTGCAGCGCATACAAGCGGCCCGTCTCCACCCGCACTGATCCGTCGGCATCCGCAAAGGCCATGATGCTCAACGGTTCATACTCGCCGCATTCGCCCGTGAGAATCACGACGAGCGGCGTAGGCACCGTCGAAATGCGCCACGGGCTGACCCAGTCGACGAGCTCAGCTGTCTCCTGACAGCGGAGACCGAAGCGCGACCGTTGCAGAAACATGCTGACATCGCCGCTCCAGGCCGCAAGAAGATCATCGGCTGAACCCTTGATGCACAAATCGGTCGTCAGCTCCACGGAAGCGATCTCCGACCGATCGACGCGGTACCACCGGCGCAGGCGGCCTCGCCCGAGTTCCTGTACGTGATTGACCACGGTGCCGTCGTCGAGCGCGGTCTCATACAAGACCTGGAAATACCCGCGTTCGGACGGCACAAACGTCGCATCGCCAATGACGCGGACGGCTCGTTCGATCCAGGCCGACGAAAAGGGAGTCATCGCGATCCTCGTTCCCAGTGCTGCTTCGACGGGCCCGCCGGTGGAGGGAACCCACTGCCAGCCGTTGTTCTTCGCGCCAGAACGAGATGTGTGGCGTCCCCAGCGAAGAAATTCGGTCGAACGTCGCACTTTCTCGACACACATCGGCGGCTGCCGCGAAAGAACGGGGAACAACCTCAGTGTCAAGGAGCATCATGAGAACTCGCACCGCTTTGGCCGTCGCGCTCGTCGCCGCCGTCTTGGGGATCGGCTCGGTCCCTGCAGGGGCCGGGGCCACACCGCTTCCCGTGCATCTCGATCGCTCGCCCACAGCGGCGGAGTGGGCGGCCGGAACCGTCGCCTGTCTTGTGCAGGTGACAGGTACTGCACCGAGCGGCGAGTACACGACGTCACCGATGCAATGCTGGATCGTGGCACACGGCGATCGCACCACGCCGTGGACACACGAGGCTTCGGCCGCCGCGGCCGGCGTTTTGTCCTCAAGCTTCAGCGCCGTCGGTTACCACTTCGATGGCCTCAACTACACCGGCTCGTACATCACGGTGTCGGGTGGCGTCTGCGGAGGCGGATGGCTGAATCTCTCCTGGGATTGGGTCGACCGCATCTCCTCGACCATCTCGCCGTGCTCAGTCAAGCACTTCGACGGATACAACCTCACCGGCAGCGTCGAAACCACAGGCACCGCCAACCTGAGTTACATGGACAACCGCACGAACAGCATCCAATACGTGTGATGAGCTGCTCGCATGAACGCCGTCGCGACGAGGCCTGACGCCGTCTCCACGTCCTCCTCACGCCTACCGCATCAGGTACCCTCCCGGTTGAGGGGACCGCTGCGGTGCGCGGAAGGAGCGTTCGTCGATGAAGGACCACGCTCTTGTCT
>JAYUFA010000131.1:0-6383 GCA_043738925.1 Actinomycetota bacterium | reverse complement strand
TACATGCGCAGCCGACGCCCCATCGACCTACTCAACCAACCATCATGAACCCACAAACCACAGACCCCACGCGTCACCCCGACTCCCGGACAGGAAGCTCTAGTCTGAGAGCGCACGCGAGGAGCGTTTCGATCAGTCTCAGCATCATCGTCGCGGTCTTTCCTGTCATCTTCCTCGGCGAGTTGCCCGACAAGACGATGTTCGCATCGCTGGTCATGGCATCGCGAGGTCGACCCTTCGCGGTGTGGATCGGTGCCGCTGCCGCCTTTTTGGTGCACGTGGTCATCGCGGTGACGCTCGGCGTGGCGTTGTTCGCCGTGCTCCCGCACCGTGTGCTCAACGCGATCGTCGCTGTCTTGTTTCTTGCGGGCGGACTCTGCGCGATTCGTGAAGGGCCCGAGGAGGAGCTCGCGCTGGTCGAACGCGAAGCGGCTTCGCATCGACGCGAAGCGACCACAGCATTCGTCGTGATCTTTGTCGCCGAGTGGGGCGATCTCACACAGATACTCACGGCAAACCTCGCCGCGCATTACCACGCGGCGCTGAGTGTTGGCGTGGGCGCAACGCTCGCGCTGTGGGCTGTGGCAGGTGTTGCTGTGATCAGCGGCCAAGGCCTGCTGAGAAGGCTGCCGGTGAAGATTGTGCGCCGCGTCACCGCCGCGGTGTTGTTCGCGTTGGCGGCCTTCACCGCGTGGACCGCCATCACCGGATGACCGCCAAGAATCGACCAGGATTTCGCCGACTGCAAGCCCACGTGCGACACGCCGCATAGCGTCGCCATGACCGGCCGTGTACCTAGAAGAGTGAAGCACCGCCCAGGTGCACCATCCTTCAAAGCTCACCAGAATCCGGCAACCGCACACCCGACACCCACCCACCAGCCCACGACAAGAGCCTTTTCGGCATCCTGCTAGCCGATCGCGACTGGGTTCACCGGACTGCCCGCGGCGCCGACAACGGGAAGCGGCGCACACACGAACAGGCTCTCGTAGCAGCGGTCGTCGGCCATCGCCTTCAGCATGAGGTGTTCGACGAGATGCACTCCGCGCTTGACGAGCAACTCGACGTGCAAACTCAAGAAGCCATCGCCTTCGCGCCCGAGCACTTCGATCGCGCTGTTGTCGCAACCGACGACCGAAACATCGTGATCGTCGAGGAACGAAACCGAGCCCACGTCGAGGCCAGGTTGGCCAAACTCATGTCCCGAGAAGTCGGCCGGGCCCATGACGTTCCATGACAGGAACTTGTCGATCCACCCGGTGCGCACCAACACGATGTCGCCCGTGCGCACCTCAGTGCCCTGCGCCTTGGCGCACGCGGCAAGATCGTCGGAATTGATGCCGCGTGCACCCTCGATCCAGTCGCCCTCCGCGCCGAGGTGGCGCACCATGTCGAGGAGCACTGCGCGGCCTGCGATCGCGCCGACCTTCTCGATTCCGAGGCGGGTAGCGCCGTTTGCCGCGCTTACGGTCTCGACCGCGAATCCGTTGTACATGCGGCGTTCGTCGTAGACGTGGCTCAGTGCGTCCATGTGGGTCTCGTTGTGCGAAGCCAAGATCAAGATGTCCTCGTTGGCACCGAGATCTTGGGGAGCTCCGTAGTCGACGAAATGGCCCGGATCGCTCTGGTGACGCAACGGAAGCCGTACGGGCGCGCCGCGGTAGTCGAAGTACGGCACGCCGTGGCGCTGGATAGGCAGCGCCAAGCTGTAGACCTTTCCTGTACGCGGAGTGCGCGTCGCGGCGAGCACCACCTCGGGCGTGAGCACGTTCAGCATGCCTCGCTCGTCGTCGGCGCCGAAGCGCCCCCAGTTCGTGCCGTCACTCATCGTGGCCATCGCGATCCCCTCGGTTGCGCTCGACCTACCCTATTGCCTGGTGCGACTCGGATGTTCCCTCGATCGATCCCAACGTCGACATCGTTTGTTTTGCAAACGAATTTACACAATCGTTTGTTTTACAAACGAATTACTCTGGGTAGTGTGGCCGCATGACCACAACCGTGTCGTCACCGTCAACAAATTCATCGCTCGAGGCCGTGGCTGCGCAACTCGCCTTCGGCGTCGTGCGCCTCAACCGCCTGCTACGCCAGTCCGATCGTGGCGGCCTGACCCCATCGATGTCCGCTGCGCTGGCGTCGGTCGCGCGTCAGGGGTCGCCGACCCTTGGCGAGGTCGCCTCCTCCGAGCACCTCTCCCCCGCAACGATCACACCGATCATCAAGAAGCTCGAAGCGCGCCGCCTCGTTACCCGCATGCCCGACGCGAACGACCGGCGCGTGACGCGGGTACGTGTCACACCAGCAGGCCGACGCCAGCTCGATGACAACCGCAGTCGCCGCACGAAGTGGATCAAGGCGCGTCTCGGTGAGCTCAGTCCGTCGGAGTTCGAACGTATCTCCGAGGCCCTCGACGTGCTCACGAAGCTCACCACACAGAGCGACGCCAACGATGTTGGTCAACCGTGAAGTTGCGACACCTCGAGGGCCCTCGGGGTGAACGCACCATTGCGGCAATCGAGTTGCCCGGCGTGACCGGCGCTCTCCATGGCAATACCGCTGAGGACGCACAGGCGGCGCGTACTCCGATGTTCCAGTCGTTCAAGACGCGAAACTTCCGGCTGTTCTTTTCCGGCCAGATCGTCTCACAGGTCGGTAACTGGCTCACCCTTGTCGCGCAGACGCTGCTTGTGCTGCACTTGACCAACAGCGGCGTGGCAGTCGGCTTGCTCACGGCGTTTCAGTTCGCGCCGGTTCTCGTTCTCGGCCCATGGGCAGGCGCCGTTGCCGACCGAGTTGACAAACGAAAGCTTCTGCTCGTCGTGCAGTCCATCGCGATGGTGCAATCCGGAGCGCTTGCCGCGATCGCCTTCAGCGGTCGACCACCCGTCGCGGCCATCTATGGCGTCGCTCTCGTCGGTGGGCTCACCGTGGCGTTCGACAACCCGGCACGTCGCTCGATCGTCGTCGAGATGGTGCCCACCGAATATGTCAACAACGCCGTGAGCCTCAACAGCGCACTGATGACCAGCTCGCGCATCTTCGGCCCCGCACTCGCCGGGCTGCTGATCCATACAGTGGGCTTCGGCTGGTGCTTCGTTACCGACGCTGTTTCCTACCTCGCCGTGCTCTTGGGTCTTTCGATGATGCGCCCCAGCGAGCTGCGTCGTCCCCCGACGCGTCCACGCACAAGGGGTGACGTTCGCGCCAGCCTGCGCTATGTGCGCACGGTACCCGAACTGGCAATCCCGCTAACGATGATGGCGATCATCGGCACGTTCGCATTCAATTTCCAGGTGGTGATGCCGTTGTTCGTCACGCGCACGCTCGGCGGAACCGACACCACGTTCACGGTTCTCTACTCGATCGTGAGCGTCGGCTCGCTCGCCGGCGCCTTGTTCATCGCTCGTCGATCGACGATCACCCTGCCCAATGTCATCTGGTCGGCGGCAATGTTCGGCGCGGCGCTGTTGCTGCTAGCGGCCACGCCGAACTTCGCGTGGGCACTGCCCGCCGGCATGCTGATGGGAGCGGCGAGCATCGCATTCATGACCACGTCTACATCCATCATGCAAACGCGAGCCGACCCCAGCATGCGCGGCCGCGTCCTCGCGTTGCAGGCCATGGTCTTCCTCGGCAGCACACCGATCGGCGGCCCGATTCTCGGCGCGATCTGCGAGTACCTCGGTGCCCGAGCCGGGCTCGTCGTGGGCGGCGTCTCGGCACTTCTCGCGGCGGGGTACGGTCAGTCTCGACGATCACCCTTCGCCAACGCGTCCGTGAGTGCGGTCACATGACGATGGATCTCGGCGAGCGCATCAGTATTCGCCTTGACCTGGCGGGTCAGCTCCGTGTTCTCGGTCAGCAGCTTCGTATCCATCTCGGTGTTGTTGAACGTGTGCATCGCCAGCTCGGCGGAGATGCTGTCGGCTCGCTTCGCGGCGATGAGCAGAATCGCTCCCTGTAGGCCCGCCACCATCGACAAGAACAGATTCAGCAGGATGTACGGGTACGGGTCGAAGCCGTCGTCGTTGTTCACGATCGAGTTGATGAACGCCCATACGGCCATCGAGCCCAAGAAGACGAAAACGAACGGCCACGAACCCATGCCGTTGCGTACGCGGTCAGCGGCGCGTTCGCCGGCGGTCAACTGCTTGTGCTCGAAGGCCGGGTGACGGCTCCACGCGTGGGGCTTGGACCCTCTCATACGCGTTGGTCCGACCGCTTCGCGACCGCGTCGAAGCGATCACCGGCCGCGGCCCAATCGGTCATGGCCATGAACGAGTCAGACCAGGAGACCTTGTCGTTGCGATAGTCGACGTAGTAGGCGTGCTCCCACCCGTCGGCGGCCAAGATGGGTTCGGCACCGAGCAGCAAAGCGCCGTCATGGTTCTGTACCTGCACGATCTGCAACTGCATCGCCATGGGCTCCCACATCAACAACGCCCAGCCCGATCCCTGGATCGTGGTCATCGCGGCCTTGAACCGCGCGACGTACTTGTCGTACGAACCAAACGCCACGTCGATTGCGTGCGCGATGTCGCCGCTCGGCAGTTGCTCCATCTCCGGCGACATGCTCAACCAGAACAGCGAATGCAGACCGTGACCCGAAACGTTGAACGCCAACGCGCGCTCAAGCCCGGCGATCTGCCAGCTCTCGGCGTCGCTCAAACGTTGCACCGTTTCGTTCGCAGCTTTGACGTACGCCGCGTGATGCTTCCCGTGATGTAACAGCATCGTCTCTTCGGACAAACGAGGCGCCAAGGCGCTCGGCGCGTAAGGAAGTTCCGGCAGTTTGTAGGTCTCCATGTCGTACCTTTTCCCCGTTGTCGCGCATCTGAAACCTACACGCGGGGCACTCGTCTCGCGCCGACTGGCGTTGCTCGAAACCTCGACGCACGGGTCACGCTGAGTCTCGCCCAGCGCGGTATCGGGCGAAGCCATCTGTCCATGTGGCGATGCCATCGCGAGTGATCAGATACGCGTCGTAGCCGACTCGCTCCCGCATCCATTCGAGGCCATCGAGCCCCATGACGAACACCGCAGTCGCGTACCCGTCTGCGAGAGCGAGATCTGCGCCCACGATCGTGACGCTCGCGAGGTCGATCGACGGCTGTCCGCAGCGAGGATCGATGATGTGTGCGCCGCGCTCATACAGCGCGGACGTCGCTACGGCGAGCCGACCGCGGCCGTTGATCACGGTGGCTACCGCGTCGCGGTCGTCCGGGTGACGAATACCTATCCGCCACGGATCACCCAACTCGGGTTCACCGCGCAGCGCAATGTCGCCTCCGGCGTTGATACAGAAGTTGCGGCAGCCGTGCGCTTCGAGGATCTCGGCGGACCGCTCGATCGACCACCCTTTGACGTAGCCCGACGGGTCGAGCATGGTCCCGTTTGGCGCCGGAACGGAGAACGCGTCGAACGCTCCGTTGGTTTCGACGCGAAGCTCCTCGCAACGGCGCAGGACATCGCGGATCTCCTCGGTGACATCAGCGAACGTGATCTCGCCGCGACCGAGCGCGCTGATAGCGCTCTCCGTCTTGTAGGTACTGAACGTGTCGTCGACGTGATGTAGCCAACGGATGACATCGCCGATCACAGCCGGCGTCGCATCCGCGTCGCGTACGTCGATGCTGACCGCCATGCCCATCACGAACTCCACGTGGAGAAGACCCGGACCGGTCGCTGCGCTCATGCGAGCGTGGTCACGGCGGCCGCGCGGGCCGCGTCGATCGCCGACTGCAACGACTTCACATACCCGTTGGTCGTGTATGTCGCACCCGACACAGTGTGCACGTTTGCGCTCTGCGCAGTAACAGCCTCGCTGTTGAGCGTGGGCAGCGCACGGTTGTTGATGTTGACGCTCTTGTTGTCGCCGTCGGGTGACTGCAGCACGTTCACCGAACTCAGCGTGCCGTCGGCAGCGAAGACCGCCTGCACCTGCACGTTGCCGTACTTCGTGGAGATCGCCGCGCCGTTGACCGTGGTCGTTCCCGCCGTGGCTGCGGTACTCGCCTTGGCGGTCGTCGCTGTCGTCGCAGTGGTCGCGCTCGACACGGTCGCGGTCGTCGCAACCACCGTGCTGGACGTGCCGTTCGTCGCCGCTGCGCTCGTGGCAAACGCGTAGGTCAGCCCGCCGGTCGTGGCAAGACTCAGTGCCAGGGCACCGGCGCGTGATTTCTTCGACGGATGGTTTCGCTTGCGCCGAGCGGGTGGGTTGACGGCGCCATTCGGCGAAGCCGGAGCGGTCGCCGCGAGACGTCGAGCGGCAAGGCGTTCGAGCCGGGCGATCGTCACTGCGTCGTATTCGTGGGAAGGGGCTTCGTTCGTCATGTGATCAGTAAGCGCCTCGCTGGTTGGCGCCCGACGTGGATCGGTTGAGA
>JAYUFA010000130.1:0-2427 GCA_043738925.1 Actinomycetota bacterium | reverse complement strand
GGGTGGCACACCTGAGCGCATCTCGTCGCGGAGTGCGCGATAGGTTTCGCGCTCGGCACGAAGATGAACGTCTTCGTCTACGAGGTGTTGCTCGCGCTCGTCGGCTTCGCCGTCGAAGACGACGGATGCGAGATCGAACGGGTCGAATGGGTCGGGTGTGGTCATGGCTATGGGTTTGGACGATCGTCGAAGGACTGTTGGTTCCGAAGATCTTGCGTGAGCATCGCGCGAGCCCGGGCGATCCGTGAGCGAACGGTTCCGGGTGCGATCGCGAGAACCGAAGCGATCTCCGCGTAGTCGAGTTCGCCGATGTCGCGCAGGACCAGTGCCGCACGGAAATCCTCCGGCAGTCGCGCGAGTGCCGCGTTGATGGTCAGCCGTGCGATGACCGCGTCGGTAGGGGCGTGCGCGCCGGGCTCGTTGATGTCCCCGGGCGGGTCTTGGGGGACCGGTCGTCGTGAGCGCCGTCGAAGCTCATCGAGACATGCGTTCGTCGTGACCCGGTACACCCATGTTGACAACGCACTGCGCCGGTCGAAACGGCTGATGCCGCGACATATCGCCAACATCGCCTCCTGTGTGGCGTCGCGCGCGTCGGCTTCGTTGCCCATCATGCGGATGCAGATCGTGTAAATGCGCTCCTGGTGCGCGCGCAACAAGTCGTCGAGCGCCCCCCGATCACCCTGAGCTGCTGCGTCGATCATGTGATCGCCTGTTGGCACCGGCGCCGACCGTGTCGGGCCGCGCCGATCAGGAGCCGAGAAGCTGGAGTTCACCGATACGCACCTGGGCCGCGTCGCCAAGATCGGTGATCCATAGCAACAAGGTACGCCCCGACGTGGCGGGAAACGTGATGGTGTTGTCGCCGACCATGTTGTCGCGCCGGGCAATGGCCATGCCCCACGTGTTGATCGCGTCAGGTGCACCCTTTGCCACATAGATAGCGGCGGTCCACCCCGACGACGCGCCTTGGATGCGAATGCCGCTCAGCGTTGCGGTCTGGCCCAAATCGACGATGACACCGACGCCGTCCTTGAGGCCGCCAAAGTTCCGCGAGGAGTAGGTCTCGGTCATCCAAGCGGTGGCCGGGTTGTTGTCATGCAGCAACGGCAACAGGTCGTCGTGCTCATGGCCGTCACCTTTTCCAGGATCGAAAGCGGTCAACGTGGCTTCGGTGAGTGAAATCGGCGCAGCTGCCCTCGACGACGACTGGTGTACGCCAAGTCGTTCGAGGAGTCCGCGGCCCGCATCGGTGCGACTGAACAAGGCCGCCGCCAGCACGAGCGCCGCGACGACGAACACCGCCATGCTCACCATGGCCGCGTCGAACCGTCGTGCCGCAACGACCGGCGTAGGCAACGGAGGCACCGGGTCGACCGATACAAGGCCCACGAGCATGGCCGCAGTTTCATGCATCGTGGGCCGACGATCGGGCGCGCGGTCGAGCATGCGATCGACCAGATCGGCGATGTCAGGCGCCAAGTCGGCGCGATGTCGCCGTATAGGGGGCGCCGGAAGTTGCAAGCGAGCCAAGGCAGTGGCCGCGTCGGTATCGCCGACGAATGGCGGGGCACCGGTGAGCATCTCGTAGAGCACGACGCCGAGTGCGTACACATCGACGCGACCGTCAACAGCGCCGCCAGTGACCTGTTCGGGAGCGAGGTACTTGGCGGTTCCGACGAACGTGCCCGGTTGTGTTACGTCCGTGCCGTCGAGCAGCTTCGCGATGCCGAAGTCGGTGACCTTCACCGCGCCACGCGATCCGAGCAGAATGTTCGCCGGTTTGATGTCGCGATGGATGAGACCGCGACGATGAGCTTCGGCGAGCGCCTGCGCTACCTGCGTGATGATCGCCGTGGTCTCGGCTTGGGTAGGCCGGGGCTCCGTGTCGAGGCGAGTCCGCAAGGTGACGCCGTCGACATACTCCAACACAATGCCGTCGCGGCCGTGGTCGGTGAAGGTGTCGTAGATCGCGACGATGCCTGGGTGTGACAACTGTGCGGCGAGTTTGCCTTCACCGCGGAATCGTTCGAGCGAGATGGGGTCACGCAAATGCTCGTGGAGAAGCTTGATCGCGACCGGCCGCCGCAACTGCTCGTCAGTAGCGAGCCAGACGGACGCCATACCGCCATGCGCAACCAAATGCTCGAGCCGATAGCGCTTGGCCAATCGGCGGCCGGCACGGATATCGATTGGCGGTTGAAGCGGTGTGTCGATCACGGCACCGCAACGCTACTGGCGAGCGGTCCACGAGTCTGCGCAGTCGGACAACGCAGTTGGTCGCCGCTCAATCGGGGCGGCGTTGGAACGCTACGCCGACAACACGCGGACCGCCGTGTGTGCCGATGACGGGACCAATCAGACCCACACGTACCGTCGCGAGATCGACATGTGGACGCAGCAATTCGAGGAAGTCGTCGAGGTCCG
>JAYUFA010000129.1:0-6400 GCA_043738925.1 Actinomycetota bacterium | reverse complement strand
ACTTACCCGATTTCATCAAGGGCCAACGCGTGATCATGGTGGCGGCTGGAAGCGTCGATGCGAGCGTCGACTTCTCCACGCTGCGCGACGCCAACGTCGAGGTGTCGGCCGATCGCAAGACGGCGCACATCACGCTGCCCGCGCCGAAGCTGAGCGAGGTGCGCATCGACAACGACAAGACCTACGTCGCCGATCGTCAACGTGGTCTCGCCGATCGCATCGCGGGCGTGTTCGGCAACCCGGTGAACGATCAGCACTTGTATCAAGCGGCCGAGGCCAAGTTGGCCGACGCTGCCGCGCACTCACAGGTCCTCGATCTTGCGAAGGCCAATACCCGCAGCATGCTCACGGCGCTGCTGCACTCACTTGGCTTCGACAACGTCACGATCACCTTCATCGAGCCGGCCAATCCCTGACCCCGCGCTACAACCGGCGGCGTCGCGCGGGATCGGTCAGTTCAGGCGGGAGGTAGCCACCCTCGGCGATGTTGAGATCGGTGCCAGGCGGCACGAGTTTGTCGATCGCATCGAGCACGTCGATCGACAGGTCGAGGTCGGCGGCGGGGAGCTGGCTCACGAGCTGCTCCATCGTGCGCGGGCCGATGATCGACGACGTGATCGCGGGGTGCGCGAGCGTGAACGCCACTGCGAGATGCACGAGTGAAATCCCGGCGTCGGCCGCGATCTCGAGGAGCGACTCGACGAGGTCGAGCTTGCGTTGGTTCTGCGGCAGGTCGTAGTCGTGGAGCCCGGGATACACCGGCCGCGGCTTGCCGAAGAACCGCTCGTTCTCATCACGGGGCCGATTCATGGAAAGGAGCGCACGCGGCGAAGTCGGGTTCTGCGCTCCGCGCCGGTAGCGGCCGGTGAGCCAGCCCGAGTTGAGCGGCGACCAGGTGAGCACACCCATGCCGTACTTGGCGCAGACGCCGAGCGACTCCCGCTCGATGCCGCGCACGAAGATCGAGTACGGCGGCTGGTTGGTGCGAAAGCGCACGTGCCCGCGCCGCTCGGCGACCCACTGCGACTCGACGATCTCGGAGGGCGGGAAGGTGCAGCACCCGATCATGCGCACCTTGCCCTGGTGCACGAGTTCGCTCATTGCGCCGAGGGTCTCGTCGATGTCGGTGAGCGGGTCGGGACGGTGCACTTGGTACAGGTCGATGTGATCGGTGCCGAGCCGCCGGAGCGAGTCCTCGCAGGCTCGCACGATCCACGAGCGAGTGGAGCCGCGGCGGTTGAGTACCTCGTCGCTCATGGGATGGTGGACCTTCGTGGCGATCACGACTTCGTCGCGGCGGCCCTGCAGCGCCTTGCCCACGATCTCCTCCGACTCGCCGTAGCCGTATACGTCGGCCGTGTCGATGAAGTTGATCCCCGCGTCGAGGGCGGCGTGCACGATGCGGATGCAGTCGTCGTGGTCGGCGTTGCCGTCCCTGCCGAACATCATCGCGCCGAGGCACAGATTGCTCACCGTCACCCCGGTGCGACCGAGCGTGTTGTACCGCATGCGCGCATTCCCCTTCGTTCCGGTTACACCCTAATCTTCACCTCGGCGGCGGTTCCGAGGAGGCTGGCAGATGACAGACGTGGTGATCGTCGAGGCAGTGCGTTCGCCGATCGGGCGACGCAACGGCGGCTTGTCCACCATGCACAGTGTCGATCTGCTTGCCGCGGTGCAACGTGAACTCGTTGACCGTAGCGGCGTCGACCCGCGTGAAATCGGCCAGGTTGTGGGTGGATGCGTTGGTCAAGTCGGTATGCAGACGGGCAACATTGCACGCACCGCGTGGTTGACGGCGGGCCTGCCGATCGAGGTCGCAGCCTCCACCGTTGACGCGCAGTGTGGTTCGTCGCAGCAAGCCACGAACCTCGCCTACGCGCTCGTAGCCGCGGGCATCGTCGACTCGGCGGTCGCGTGCGGTGTCGAGAACATGAGCCGCGTGAAGATGGGTTCGACGATTCCGAAAGACCCCGATGTCGGCAAACCGATCAACAAGAACTACTGGAAGCATCACGAGAACACGTCGCAGTTCGAAGGTGCGGAGCGCATCGCCGAGCGTTGGGGCATCACGCGCGAGCAATGCGACGCGTTCGGCAAGCAATCGCAAGATCGCGCCGCGCTTGCATGGGCTGAGGGGCGCTACGACACGCAGATCGTGGGCATCGATGCGCCCGTGCTCGGCGACGACGCCAAGCCGACCGGTACGCAGCGGATCGCTCGCGATGAAGGCTTGCGCCACACCACGCTCGATACGCTCGCGGGGCTCAAGCCGACCGGTCGGCCCGACGGCGTGCACACCGCAGGTTCGTCGTCGCAGATCAGCGACGGCGCGGGCGCGGTGTTGCTGATGACGGCAACCAAGGCTGAGGCGCTCGGTCTGAAGCCGATCGCGCGCATCGTCACCACGTGTCTCGCAGGAAGCGATCCGGTGTTGATGCTCACCGGTCCTCTTCCGGCGACACAGCAATTGCTGGCCAAGAGCGGCCTGTCGATCGATGACATGGACGTCGTCGAGATCAACGAGGCCTTCGCGTCGGTGGTGCTTGCGTGGCAGGCCGAAACGGGCGCCGACCTCGCCCGCGTCAACCCGAACGGTGGTGCCATCGCGCTCGGTCATCCGCTCGGCGCGACCGGCGCGATCCTCATCACGAAGGCGGTGCACGAACTGATACGCACGGGCGGCCGCTACGGCTTGGTCACGATGTGCTGCGGCGGCGGCCTGGGCACTGGGACGATCATCGAACGGCTGTAACCGCTTTCGAAACGCTTCAGTCCGGCTGGGCGACCGTGTTGGCGTCGAGGGCGGTCAGTGCGCCACGGGTGAACTCCGCATAGGCAAGGTAGAGCGCGATGACTGTCGCAAAGGCGCCCAGGGTGGGCCGTAGCCCGATCTGATCGCTGATCAACCCGCCGAACAATGCGCCGAGCGGCATACCGGCGAGCAACGCCATCAGATAGGCGGTCACGGCGCGTCCGCGGTAGTTGTCGTCGATCTGTACTTGGATCGATGTGTTCAGCGAGATACCCGTGAGCGAGTGCGCCATGCCGGCTACGAGAAAGCCGACGAGGCCGACCGCGAGCCACGATGTAGAGATCGCGATGGCGATGCCGACGCAGAACAAGGTGAGGCCGATCCGCACCATCACCGAGCGGCGGATGCGATCGCCGTACAGCACCAGGATCAACGACGATGTCAGGGTGCCGACGCCGTAGACCGTGCCCAACCATGCGATGCCGCTCTTGCCGGCCCCGAAGTCCGAGCGGGCCAGCCCCGCTGCGAGTTGCGCCATCGACTGACCGAAGAACGCGCCGACGAACGCGGTCAAGACGATGAGTCGCAGCGCAGCGCGGTGGCGCACATAGCGGATGCCTTCGATGAACTCGGCTCGCCACGGCGCCGGATGTTTGGGTCGGTGTGTCTCGGTGACACGCACGAACCACAAACCGATGATGACGACGACGAATGACACGGCATTCAAGGCGAAGGTGGTGGTGGCACCGCTGATCCACAACATGAGCCCAGCGAACGAAGGGCCGATGGCACGCGACGACGTGAACCCGACCGAGTTGAGGCGCACACCCTGCAGGAGTTGCGAGGAGGGCAGCAGAACTGCGGGCATCGACTGCGCCGACGAATATTGGAAGCCCGCTCCGACGCTGCCCATGGCCACGAGCATGATGATGAGCCATGGGGTGAGATCGCCCGCCGTTGAGAGCAGCGCCAACGCGATCGCAACGACGAGTTGGAGGACATTCGCCCAGATGAGCACCTCGCGTCGACTGAAGCGGTCCGCGAGCGTGCCCGACAACGGGCTCACGAGCAACGACGGAATGAGCGCGCCAACCGATCCGAAGCCGACCCACGAGTTCGATTTGGTCATCTCGTACAGCACGAACGGCACCGTGGTGCCCTGCATGAACGATCCCGCGTTCGAGATCATCGTCGACCAGAAGTAGATGGCGAAGTTGCGATCGGCGAGCACCGCACGGCCACTCGTGCGGGGCGGGATCGTCGTGGCCATCGAGGGTCACCCTACGGGAGCGCCGGTCGTGCGCGAGACTGACGCATGGCCGTACCGCAAGTTCTCGGGTCGTCACGTGGTCCGTTGATTATCCAAGGTGCCGACTCCATCGAGTCGCACGGTTGGCTTGCACCGAATGTCACGTTGATCGGTGACGCCAGCAGTGCGGCGATGAGCCCTCCCGACTTTCCCCTGTGGCTCGTGCGCGGCACGTTGGCCGACGGCGCCACGCTGCAATGGTCGGCGCGCCATGGCGACGAGGTCGTGTACGTGTTGTCGGGCGAGCTCCATGTCGATGGTCGCGTGTGCCCAAGCGCGGGCACGGTCGTCGTCGAGAGCGACGTGGCTGCGTCGGCGGTCGCCCGCGGTACCACGACTGTTCTGCATTTCGGACCGGTCGACGTGGTGCCGCCCGTCGACTTCGCCGGTGCCCCTCAACCCGACGGTCACGTGGTCCATGTGATCGGGCCAGGTGGCACCTACGCATGCATCGAAGGCACGCGCGACACGCGCTACTACATGGACTCGACGTGTCCGACGTGTAGGGCCACGCTGCTCTACACCGGTCGCGCGGCTCGCTATGAGTCGAACGCGCACAGCCACTCCGCCGATGAAATCGTGTACATGCTCACCGGTTCGGTGCAGCTGGGTGCCTACACGATCGCAGCCGGCGACTCGCTTTGTGTTGCGAAGGGCATGCGCTACAAGTTCACGAGCGACAGCTTCTTGATGTTGAACTACCGACGCGACGGCTCGTATCAAACGATCGATCGCGACAAGCCACCCATCCTCGAGGGTGGCGCGGTGCACGGGTTCAAACCGGTGATGGATCTGCGCTGATCGCGCTGTTTGCGTGCGCCGACGTGAGTCGATCGCTCGGCTGCCACACGCCGGCGCGGCGAGCGATGACGGTCGTGCTCACGGCGAATACCAGCATCGATCCGGCCGACATGAACCAGAGCGTGCGTGCGCCCCAAGCGTCGTAGGTGGCGGCGCCGATGAGCGCGGCGATGCCGGTCATGGTGCTGGCGATAGCGCCGTACAAGCCTTGGCCGGTACCGAGCAACGTGGCGGGGGCGGCGTGGGCCATGGCCGCCGAGCCCGACGGCGTGGTGATGGTGTCGAAGCAAGACCGAAGCACCCCGAACACCGCCAGCAGGAACGCGGTCTTGACGATGCCGAACATGGCGAGTGTGGGCACCGTGAAGACCATTGACAGCACCGCAGTGCGGTACGCGCCGAAGCGATCGGCGGCGCGGCCGCCGAACCAGCTGAAGAACACATAGGGCAGGGCGAAGCTCGCCAGGGTGAGGCCAGTGGCTTGATCGCTTGCGCCGATGTCGTGCAATTGCTTCGCGATGACGGGCTCGAATGCGCCGATCGACAGGTTGACTGCTGCGCCGATGAGTAGCGCGGCGCGCACCGCGGGGCTGGCGAGCAGTAGGCGCACTGCACCGCGCGGCGCCGCGGCGTGTGTACGCGCGCTCGCGCCCACGCGGAGTGTCATGCCCGCGACGACGAGGAGTAGCACCGGTGCAACGAAGGGCAGTCGCAAACCGCCGAGGGTGTACAGGGCGATCGCCAGAGGGGGACCGAGCACGAAGCCACCGATCTCGACCGAGACCATCATCCCGAGGCGTTCGCCCGCCCGCGCCGGCTCGCGTGCCACGACGGTACGCCGTGCGGCCGGAACGAACAGCCCTCCGCCGAAGCCGACCAGTGCGCGCGCTGCGGCGAACTGCCACAGATGCGTAGCAACGCCGAACCATCCGAAACCGACACACATGCACACGATGCCGATTCGCATGATGCGCAACGCGTGGCCGCGGTCGGCGAAGCGAGCGAACGCGAGGAGCGCGATCACCGAGCACACCACGCTCGATGCGGTGATGACGCCGAGGCCACTCGTCGCGAGACCATATTTGTCCTGCAGTTTCGGCAGCAGCGCGAACACTGCGCCGAACGCCAACATATTGCAGGCCAACACGCTCACGATGCTGAACATCGTCAGATCGCGGCGGTGGCGAGACCCCGGAGCGACCTGCTGCACGGCCACTGTCTACTGCCTTACGGGCAATCCCCGCTCCGGGCGCTTGTCACGGTTGTTGTTGTTGTTGTTGTTGTTGTTGTTGCTGCTGCGCCTCTTGGCGGCGGCGGGACTCGACGGCACGTGGTGTGGGTGGCTGCACCGTCGTGGTGGGCACACGGGTGGCGTCCATGCGTCGGATCTCGACGCTCGCGTCGACGTGTGGCACCGCGGTGCCCGAGTACAAGCCGCGCAGCGGCGGGACGTCGTCGTAGTCGCGGCCGTGGCCGATCTTGACGTGTCGCGCCGCGACCTCGGTGCGGTTGGTGGGATCGAGCGGGAACCAACC